>JAOPYS010000049.1 GCA_025964465.1 Thermoleophilia bacterium | reverse complement strand
CGCCCGATCCGGCCCCGGCCCCTGACCCGGCACCGGCCCCCACGCCTGCGCCCGATCCTGCACCGGCTCCGACGCCCACGCCGGATCCCGCGCCGAAGCCCGACCCGGCCCCGGCGCCCACGCCTGCACCTGACCCGGCACCGGCGCCCACGCCCACGCCGACGCCGACGCCAGACCCGGCACCGGCGCCCACGCCTGCGCCCGATCCCGCGCCCACGGCCACGGCCTAACGATGCACATGTGTCCCGCCTCCCGGGACAGAAGTGCATTGCAAGCTCGTCACACCCACCCCCACGCCTCGGCGTGGATCGCACGCGCGTGTCAGTCGGCGGCGAAGGCGCGCACGGCGTCGACCGCACGCTCGAAGCGGCGGTAGCCGTCGTCCATGGCGCCGTCGTCGGCCGGCTCGAAGGTGCGGTCGGCCTGCCACGAATCGGCGATCGCGCCGAGCGTGGGCTGCAGCCCGACGCCGAACGCCGCGAGGTAGGCGGCGCCGAGCGAGGTGGTCTCGATGTTGCGCGGCCGCGTCACCGGCAGCCCGAGCACGTCGGCCTGCACCTGCAGGAACAGGTCGTTGGCCGCCATGCCGCCGTCGACGCGCAGCTCGCGCACGTCGGTGCCCTCCGCCCGCATCGCCTCGACCACCTGGCGCACGCGGAAGGCGACCGCCTCGAGCGTCGCCCGCGCCACGTGCGCCCGCGTCGTGCCGCGTGTCACGCCGAGCAGCGCCGCGCGCGCGTCGGCGTCCCACACCGGCGCGCCCAGCCCCGCGAACGCCGGCACGAGCACCACGCCGCCCGCGTCGGGCACCGACCGCGCCAGCGCCTCCACGTCGGGCGCCGTGTCGAGGATGCGCAGCCCGTCGCGCAGCCACTGCACGCTCGCCCCGGCCGTGAAGACGCTGCCCTCGAGCGTGTACGTCGTGCCGACCTCAGGCAACGTCCACGCCACGGTGGAGATGAGCGCCTCGCTCGCCGGCGCGTTGGCGCCACTGTTCACGAGCACGAACGCGCCCGTGCCGTACGTCACCTTGGCCTGCCCGACCTCGATGCACGCCTGCCCGAACAGTGCGCTCTGCTGGTCGCCCGCCATGCCGGTGATCGGCACGCCGATCCCCAGGTACGCCGCCGGGTCGGCCTGCGCCAGCTGCCCCGCGCACGGCACGACGCGCGGCAGCCACGCCTCGTCCACCCCGAACAGGTCGCACAGCTCCTCGCTCCACGCGCCGGAGTGGATGTCGAAGAGCATCGTGCGCGCCGCGTTCGACGCATCGGTCACGTGCGCCCCACCGCCTGACATCCGGTGCACGAGCCACGAGTCGATCGTGCCGAGCCGCAGGCGCCCGGCCTCCGCCGCAGCACGCACCTCGGGCACCTCGCGCAGCAGCCACTCCGCCTTGGTCGCCGAGAAGTACGGGTCGATCGGCAGGCCCGCCAGCTCCCGCACGCGCGGGCCTCGACCCGCCGCGCGCAGCTCCTCGCACCGCGCCGCCGTGCGCCGGTCCTGCCACACGATCGTCGGGGCGATCGCCCGCCCGGTGCCGGCGTCCCACGCCACGAGCGTCTCGCGCTGGTTCGTGATGCCGATCGCCGCGAGGTCGGCCGCGCGCACGTCCGCGGCCGCCATCGCATCCGTCGTCGCCTGCAGCACGCTGCGCCAGATCGCCTCCGGGTCGTGCTCGACCATCCCGGGTGCAGGGAAGTGCTGCGGGTGCTCGCGATACCCGCGCCCCAGCGGCGCTCCGTCGGGTCGCACGACGAGCACGGTGGTGCCCGTCGTGCCCTGGTCCACGGCGAGGATGAGGTCGGCCATGCCCGGCTCCTGCCCGGCCCCCGGCCTTCGCTACCGCGTGGCGAGCTGCGGCGTCTCCTCGAGCCCCTCGAGGCCGTTCCACACGATGTTGACGATGTGCGCCGCCACCTCGGGTCGGCTCGGCTCGCCCGTCTCCAGCCACCACTGCCCGACGTTGGCGATCAGCCCGATCACGGCCCGCGAGTAGAGCGGCGCCAGCTTGCGGTCGAACCCGCGCGCGTCCAGCTCGCTCGCCAGCAGGCGGTCCACCTGGTCGGCGATGTTGCCGATGACGCTGCCCCACGTCGTGCCCGCGCCCGTCACCAGCGGCGTGTCGCGCAGCAGCACGCGGAACCCGTCGGGCGTCTCCTCGATGTAGGCGAGGAACTCGTCGGCCGCCGCCTCCACCCGCGCCCGCGAGCCGCCGGCCGCGAGCGCCGTGGTCATGCGTTCCAGCAGCGTGCGCATCTCGCGGTCGACGATGACCGCGTAGATGCCTTCCTTGCCGCCGAAGTGCTCGTACACGACCGGCTTGGTCACGCCCGCGCGCTGGGCGAGTTCCTCCACCGAGACGGCATCGAAGCCCTTCTCGGCGAACACCGCCCGGCCGACGTCGAGCAGCTGCTCGCGCCGCTCGGAGGCGGTCATGCGCTTGCGTGGTGTCGGGGCGGCTGGCACCCCGGCAGCCTACGCCTCGACGCTGGGGGCAGCGGCGGCGGCGTCGCGCACGCGCTTGCGCTCGAGCGCGCCCTCGGACGGGGTCCGCACGTTGGACGCGAGCCCGACCTTCTCCATCCCGCGGATCACCATCGCGGAGATGTCGACCTGGTGGCGCTCGAGCCCGTGCACCGCGCTGGAGGGGAAGGCGTGGTGGTTGTTGTGCCAGCTCTCGCCCATCGACACGATCGACAGCAGCCAGTTGTTGGTGCTGTGGTCGCCCGAGTCGTAGGGGCGCTTGCCGAAGAAATGGCAGATGGAGTTGGTCGACCACGCGATGTGGTGCGCGACCAGCACGCGCACGGGGCCGCCCCACAGGAACGCGGTGAACGTCCCCATCGCCGTGCCGGTGAGCAGGAAGCCGATCAGCGCGGGCAGCGCGAACGACAGCACCACCATCCAGATGAAGAGCCGGTCGATGAGCACGATGCCGGGGCGCTTGAGCAGGTCGGGCGCCCAGCGGGCCGGGTCGCTGTCCTGCGTGCGGCGGATCATCCAGCCGATGTGCGCGTGCCACAGCCCGCGCACCATGCCGAGGAAGGTGTCGTCGTCCTCGAGGTGCGGTGAGTGCGGGTCGCCCTCCTCGTCGGAGTGCGCGTGGTGGCGGCGGTGGTCGGCGACCCAGCCGATCGGGCCTCCCTCGATCGACAGCGACCCGAGCACGGCCCAGGTGTTGGCGACCCACGGCTTCGTGTCGAAGCTCGCGTGCGTCAGCATCCGGTGGAAGCCGACGGTGACGCCGAGGATGGACGCGACGTACATCACCGTGAACACGGCGACGTCGGTCCACGCCAGCGCGTGGCCCCAGAGCAGGCCGATGGCGAGCGCGAGCGCGAGCAGCGGGCCGATCGTCACGGACAGCACCGCGATCTTCTGCTGGCGGATGCGCCGCGCGTCGAACTGGCGCAGGCCCTTCACCTCGCGCGGCTGGCGCGCCGCGGGCGGCGCGACGGGGGCCGGCGCGGCGGCGGCGGGCGA
>JAOPYS010000029.1 GCA_025964465.1 Thermoleophilia bacterium | reverse complement strand
CGCCGTGACCGTCGGACATCGTCGTCCCACCCGCCTGCACGGGGATGTAGCCGCCGCGCCCGTCGGACATCGTGGTGCCGCCCGCGGGGACGGGGATGTAGCCGCCGTGCCCGTCGGACATCGTCGTGCCACCGGCCGGCACCGGCACGTAGCCGCCGTGGCCGTCCGACATCGTCGTGCCACCCCGCGGCACTGCGACGTAGCCGCCGTGCCCGTCCGACATCGTCGTCCCACCCGCCTGGACCGGGATGTAGCCGCCGCGTCCGTCGGACATCGTCGTGCCCCCCGGTGGCACCGCGACGTAGCCGCCGTGTCCGTCGGACATCGTGGTCCCGCCGTCCGGCACGACGACGGTGCCGCCGTGTCCATCGAGTGCGGTGAAGCTGCGGATCGCGTTGATCATGGTCCGTCCATCGTCAGGGGGGAGGAGACGATGGTGCCCGAGCGCACCCGGGCCCGACAGCCGTGGTGTGGACCTTGGCCCGTTCAGCCGGGGGTCGTGGCCGAGCGTGGGCGCCAGCACGCCGCGTCTGCGGGGACGACCGGCACGCCCTCGGGCCGCGCGTACAGCCCGCGCGCCTGCTCGCGCGTGAGCACGAGCTCGGTCTCGTCGGCGACGCAGATCGTCACGACGCCCATGGTCGTGTCGACGCGCGCGAGCTCGATCTCCGTGCCGGGCACGAGCCCCGCGTCGTAGAAGAAGCGCAGCAGCTCGCCGTCGTGCTCGGCCAGGCGCACGATCGTCGCCCGGTCGCCCTCGTCCAGGCGCGTCAGCGGCTTGAGCGTGGGGTTCTCGCGCAGCTCGTGCCGCGCGTCGATCGGGTAGCCGTGCGGGCACCGCTCGGGGCGCCCCAGCTTCTCGAAGAGCCGCTCGACCATTTCCTCGTCGAAGCCGTCGTCGATGCCGTCGGCCTTCTCGTGCGACTCGGCGCCGTCGTAGCCCATCACGTCGGTCAGCAGCCGCTCCACGAGGCGGTGGCGGCGCACGATGCGCATCGCCGCGATCCGTCCCTTCTCGGTGAGGATCGCCTCCTTCTTCTCGCCCCGCGCGACCATCCCCTCGCCCTCGAGCCGCTTGAGCATCTCGCCCGCGCTGGCCCGCGACACGCCGAGCTGGTCGGCGATGCGCGCTGCCGCGGTCGGCTGCGGCCCCCGCCGCGACGGGACGTATTCGCCCACCGGGTAGGCGAGCAGCCAGATCGTCATCAGGTACTCGTCGGCGGTGTGGGAATGGGAGGTGCTCACCACTCGATCGTCGCACATCCTCCGGGAAAGGGCTCCGCTCCGGGACGTGGACGACGCCCGCCCGCCCTGCTATCGTGAGCCGCGTACGAGTCGCGTGAGCGGCCCGTTCGAGACCGTCCCTCGTAGCTCAATGGTAGAGCATTCGACTGTTAATCGAAGGGTTGCTGGTTCGAATCCAGCCGAGGGAGTGCAGCACCTGCGGGCCACCTCTCGGATACGGGAGGTGGCCCGTCCAGCGAGGTCGCCCGACGCGCAGCGATCTGCTGCAGGCGTTCGACGAGGTTCCGGGAGTCTCCCTTCATGACGTACTCGTACTCGTCGGCGTGCGCGAACTTCCTGCGGGCCTGTGCTTCGTCCTCGCCGCTGTGGATCACGATGGTGACCTCTGGATAGGTCGTTCGGATGTGGCGGAGGACGCTCAGCTCGTCCATCTCTGGCATGTTCAGGTCCACCAGGAGCAGGTCGGGACGGGCGTCCCCCTCGACCAGGGCCACGGCCCCACGACCGTCCGTCGCCTCTCCCACGACCCGGAACCCCGGAGCGAATCCGAGCACGAGCTTCAGCGCCTCACGGATTGCGGGGTGGTCGTCGGCGATCCCGACGGTGACGATGCGTTCCTCAGTTGTCACGTGGGTGCCTTCGGTCGACCGGCGGATGGTGTGGCCCGGGTGCAGGACCCGTCCTGTCGGCAGACCGAACCGTCACGTGAGACGAACGACAGACCTCTGGATAAGTGAGCTTTCGTTCGAGCCGCCCGGAGATCGTGCTTGCCAAGGACCCTGTGGGGTAGGCCCGGGCCGTGGACCACCTTCCTGCACTGCGAGCCATGCTCGACGCCTTCGAGGAGTTCGACGCACTCTGGCGCTCCGACTGGGGCCTGTCCGCCAACGAGGCGATCGTCATCACGCTGCTCTGGGAGAGCGGCATCGCATCCGTGTCCGACGCGGCACGGAGGACGGGCCTCAGCAGCGGCGGCATCACGGCGCTCGTCGACCGCCTGATCCGTGATGGCTACGTCGCCCGGCAGGACGACGCGGGCGATCGGCGTCGTACCCTGCTCCGGCTCACGAAGGAAGGCGTGCGTACCCGGGCTGCGCTCGACGACGTGCTCATCGAGACCGCAGGGCGCGTCGACCTGGGTCCCGCGTCCGAGGCGTTCCAAGCGCTCACGACGGTCTTCCGCGAACGCTCGGAACGCGTTCGCGAGAACCTCGGAGCGCGGGCCGCCGACACCGGGGACGTGGCACCGCTGTAGGACATTTCCATGAAGCTTCATGGCTGCGCCCCGCATGGCTTCCGGTGAAAACGGCTATGGATGCGTGAGACGCATGCGCATCCTCCACCGGACATCGTTCACCACCCGGCTGCTCGCGATCGCGGGCGCCGTCCTGCTCGCACTGGTGGTCATCGACTACGTGGCGCTGCTCAAGCTCCCGGCGCGCGTGGCACGCGACACGGTGGAGATCGCCCTGCGCGAGAACGTCCAGTCGCTCAACGCGACGTTCCGTGAGGACCGGACGCAGCTGCTCAAGGACGTCGACGCCTTCACCCAGCGTCGCGACGCCAGCCTCGCGATCCTCGAGAAGGACCCGGCAGCGCTGGATCCGCTCGTGTCGGAGTACCTGGGCGCGGACGTGAAGTACAAGTTCATCAAGCAGTCGGCCATCGAGAAGTCCGGCGTCGGCGCGGTCACCGCGGCGGCGTCGATCGTCGCGACGGACCGTTCGCAGGACATCGTGTTCTACCGGCCGACCACCAACAACCTGCTGGATCGGGCCGCGAAGACCGCCGGGGGCCAAGTCGCGTTCGCACTCGAACGCAACGATCGATACGTCGCCCGCGGCGTGGGATTCCCCCACTCGCTCGCCGCGAAGGACGTCGACACGTCCCTCAACCCGGACGTGGCCGAAGTCGACCCCATCCACATCGACGGTGAGGACCTCCACCTCTACTCGCGGCGACTGACATCCGACACCTCGTACGAGCTGCACGCGCTCTCCACGCCCCAGCTCGAGAACTCCGCGCTCGCCGACGTGCGCGGCGACGTGCGCACCGCCATCACCGGCATGACCCTCGCGACGATCGCGGCCTTCCTGCTGCTCGCGTTCTTCGTCAACCGCTCCGTCGGCGGGTTCGCCCGCCGCGTCCGCGCCCTCGCCGACGGCGACTACGGCAGCCGCCTGCCCGTGCGCGGCCGCGACGCCTTCTCCGACCTCGCCGGCAGCGTCAACCGCCTCTCCGTCCAGCTCGAGGACCAGCTCGGCCAGCTGCGCGACTCCGCCAATGCCTTCTCGCGCACCCTCGAGACGCTGGAGGAGGGGATCTGCGTGTGGACGGAAGGCGGCGAGGTCACCTACTGGAACCGCGGCGCCGAGCAGCTCACCGGCCTGGCCCGCGAACGCGTCGAGACGGGCGACCGCGTCGTCGACTTCCTCCGCGCCGAACGCGCGCCCGGCACGCGCCGCGTCACCCTGCCCGTCCGGCGCTCGGGGTCGGGCCTCGTCGTCGACCTGCTCGTCACCGCGATGCCGGGCGGCGGGGTCGTCCAGACCTTCCGCGACACCACCCTCGTCGACATGCTCCAGCAGACCCAGCGCAACTTCATGGCGACCGCCGCGCACGAGTTGCGCACGCCCATTACCGCCATCCTCGGGTTCGCCGACACGCTCGCCAACCCGGAGCTGGAGCTGACCGAGCGCCAGCGCGAGGAGTTCGTCTCGATCATCCGCGAGCAGTCGCACCACCTGCAGCGCATCGCCGAGGCCTTCTTCACCAACCACCAGCTCGCCAACGAACGCGTCGAGGTATCGATCGCGCCCACCTCCGTCGCTGGCGTGGTGGAGGACGTGGTGGAGCGCCTCGGGCGCGCCCTGCCCGACCGCGCCGAGGAGGTCGCCGCCGTCCGCGTCGACGTGGCCGACGACTGCATCGCGCTCGCCGACCGCCGCGGCCTGGTGGGCGTGGTCTCCGTGCTGGTCGAGAACGCCGTCAAGTACGGCGCCGCGCCCATCTCCGTCACGGCCGAGCGCACCGGCGGCTCGATCGCGCTGCTCGTGCGCGACGAGGGACAGGGCATCGACCCCTACCACCAGGGCCGCGTGTTCGACCCGTTCTACCGCATCGACGTGGACATGCGATCGGGCGTCGGCGGCGCGGGCCTGGGCCTGTTCACCGCCCGCAAGCTCGTGGAGTCGATGCAGGGCATCATCCGCGTGCGCTCGGCCCCCGGCGCGGGCGCCACCTTCATCGTCGAGCTGCCCGCCGCCCCGGTCGGCTCGGGTGCCGGCGAGGGCGCCACCGGCCTGCGCCTCGTGGGCTGACCGCCGCCCCGCCCGAGGTTCGACCTCGGGCGTCGTCTGGGTACGTCCCCCGCATGGAATGCTGGACCTGCTCCGAGCCCGCCGCGGCCGCCTGTCGGTTCTGCGGCCGCGGCACCTGTCGCCAGCACGCGTCGGTGCTGCCGTTCGTGCTGACCGCGTGGACGGGCGACGGCGTCCAGGTGCACTCGCTGGTCGTGGAGGACGCCATCCACTGCGGCGGCTGCCGCCCGCACCCGGCCCCCGTGCGCCTCGACCTGGTGCTGCAGGAGCACGACGGGTGACCGCCGAGGGCCTGTGGGGGCGTCTCGAGCAGGGGTTCGGGCTCGTCTCGCTGCGACCGCGCCTGGGAGACGACGTGCGGATCCGCCACATCGGCGAGGAGTTCGAGCTCGTGCAGCTTGCCACGCGACGCGTGGTGCCGATCGACGCGGACGAGGTCGCACTGGTGCGCCGCTTCGACGGCCAGGTCAGCGTCGCCGAGCTGATCGTGGCGAGCATGGGGGAGGGGCGGCTGGAGATCGCGCCCGTGCTCGGCCTCATCGACCGGCTCGTGCGGGCAGAGATGCTCGCCGAGTACCCGCCCGACCTGTACCGCCAGGTCGTCAACCACCTCGCCCGCCTCGCCGGCACCACGCCGGAGGAGTTCCTCGCGCTGCACGCGACCGGTGCCGACGCGGCGGCGGCGCCCGCCGATGACGACGCCCCCGCCACCGGCGACGACCGACCCGAGCCGCGGCCGTCCAAGCCCGAGCCGCAGGGCCCGTGGCGCGCCCGTTCACCCCAGATCGCCGAGCGCGCGCGGTTCCTGCGCGGGGTGGCGCTGTTCGCCTCCCTCGACATGCACGACATCGGCGCCCTCGCCGACGCCGCGCACGAGGAGCACTGGCCGCCGCTGTCGCCGATCGTCAGCCAGGGCGGCCGGGGCGACCGCCTCTTCGTGGTCCGCAGCGGCGAGGCGATCGTGGAGCGCCGCGACGAGGGTGGCGGCGACCCGCTCTTCATCGCGCGCCTCGCGTCCGGTGACTGGTTCGGCGAGACCGCGCTGCGCGACGGCGTGCCGCGCAATGCCACCGTACGCGCCGGCGACCTGCGCGCCGCCGACCTGCTCTCCTTCGACGCCGACGTGTTCGAGCGCTACATCCGGCCGCACGTCACCGCCGCCGGCGGCAACGGCCTGCGCAGCTCGCGCCGCGCACAGCTCGAGGCCGTGCCCGTGTTCGGCGCGCTCGCCCCGGAGGACCTCGACCGCCTCGCGCGCGTGCTGCGCGACCTGCGCGTCGAGCGCGGCACCATGCTCTTCCGCCAGGGCGACGTGGCCGACCGCTTCTACGTCATCGTCGAGGGCGCCGTGGGCGTCGTGAAGGACGGCACGCCCATCGCGCGGCTGAGCGCCGGCGAGTTCTTCGGCGAGACCGCGCTGCTGTTCACGGAGGAGCGCACCGCCACCGTCGCCACGACGGAGGACAGCCGCTTCTGGGTCCTCGAGCGCGACGCCTTCCAGACCTTCGTGCGCGACGCGCTGCTGCACCGCCGCGACCTGATGCCCACCGTGCTCAACCGCCTCGATTCCTCCGAGCCGGTCTAGGCGCTACAGGCCGGCGGCGCGCAGCTCGGTGTCGAAGGCCTGCGCCTGTGCGCTGCCCTGCCCGTAGACCGCGGCGGCCGAGGTGCGCAGCCCGCTGGCCACGGCCTCGAACGACATGTCGCCGAGCCGGTGCGAGTGGATCGTGTCGTAGAAGGTCTGCTCGACCGCCTTCCACCCGGCCTCGCCGCCACCGAGCCGCTGCTGCACGCGGTACGCCGCGGTGCTGATGACGCCGCTGGCCCAGTGCTCCTCGATCTCCTCGCCACCCGCCTGCTTGGCCCGCACCTGGTCCATGGAGGTCCACAGCCCGTGGACCGCCGTCGGGTCGTTCGGGTCGGCGATGTTGCGCATGCGGCGGTAGGTGCTGTCGTCGGCGTACATGGATTCGCCGAGGCTCCAGTCGCGCGTGGCGGCGGCCGCCATCACGTCGGCGATGCCCTCGTTCGTGGCACCGGCCGCATCCGCCTCGCCGCCGAGCTGCCCCGTCTCCTTGCGGATGACGCCGTGGGTGAGCTCGTGGATGGTGAGGTCCTCCGCGTACTGCATCTCGTACTGGTCGACGGTGCCGCGCGCGGCAGCGTAGCGCTTGCCCGTGCCGAAGTGGATCGCCTCGGTCGTGGTGCCGTTCGGGTTCACGGTGGCGTAGTAGCCGCCGTTGCCCTGGAACTGCTCGGCTCCCTTGGCATCCTTGGAGCGGTCGTTGACGAGCACGTCGACGCCGGAACCCGCACCGTCCAGGCCGTTGCGGCCGAAGGTGCGCGCGTAGTAGTCGAGCCCGCGCTGCACGTTTGCGGCGGCCACCCCGGCGGCGCCGTCGGTGGCGAGCGTGCGCGAGGTGCCGAGGAACGTGTTCGCCCCGGCGTCGTAGACCTTCGCCTGCGCGGTGGATGCGACCGTCGCGGCGGAGCGCGTCGGCGCCTCCCCGCTCGTGGCCGTGGGAGCCGTCGTGACGGCGCTCGCCGTGGGCGCCTCGTCGCCGCCGGCGATCGTCGCGGTGGCGATCGCTGCGGCGACCCGCACTGAGGGGCGCATCGTCGCGCCGGCGGCCGGCACGGCCTCCTCGGCGGCGGGCGGTGCCTGGTCGACGCCCGGCAGCACCTGCGAGGTGTGCGTCCCGACGAGCGCGTCGGCGAGCGACGGGCCGCGGTTCGCGCCCGCATCGGTGGCGGGTGCCGGCTCGTACGAGGTCTCCACGTCCGCCGCGAGCTGCTCGCCGCGCTTGGGCGCGGCCTCGGGCGGCGGGGGCGGGCTGGACCGCTTCGCGTCGTGGTGCTCGGGGATCCCGAGCACGGAACGTGCGACGTCGACGACTCCACTGAAGAACGACACGGCTGGCTACCCCCTTCCCCGCAGCGGTGGCCACCCCCGGTGGAGGTGCCCGTGGTGTCGTCCCTGGCTGGGGACGACGCTCGGCGTGCTGCTCCTCGACCGTACGACGGGCTCGTCGGGGGCGCAACGGGGATGCGTCACGGGTGGGAGAAGGAGTACGGGCCCCGGCGGCATCCATGCCGCGCGGGGCCCGCGAAACCCCGGAGGTGCGATCGGATGGGCAAGGGGGGAGGGAGCCCTGATCGTTCCTGGTGCTGGATGCCGCGGGGGGGATGGGCATCCGGCGAGTGGGGGTGTGATTCATGTATACACGGCGTTCTGCAAAACCGTCAAGCACAAATTTCACATTGCAGGAAATCGCCCCCGCGCCCTGCCCGGGCATCGCCCCGGCCGTCACCGAAGTGCCTGCTATACTCGCGCACGGATCGAGGATCGTCGGCGCTGTGCGACGAACTTCGGCCCGGCAACCCGGACTTGGACGTTCACGGGGCCCACGGGCCCCTTTTCTATGGCGACTCGACACTACGAACGCGAACGCGAGCTGCAGGACCGCATCGGTGCGGTCCTGCGCAGCGTGCTGCCCGAGATCCGGGTCGTCGAGGTCGAGCTGAACGATCCGCGCGAGAAGGTGACGGTCTACATCGACCGCGCCGAGGGGATCCGGCTCGAGGACTGCGAGGCCGTGACCCACGCGATCCGCGACACCTGCCCGGACCACGCGCTCGAGGTCTCGAGCCCGGGGATCGAGCGGCCGCTGCGCGAGCCCGCCGACTTCCGCGAGGCCGTCGGCGAGCGGGTGCGCCTGCGCCAGGCCGGGCGCCACCGCGCCTCGGTCGTCCAGGTGGTCGAGGTGGAGGATTCGGGCGTGATGGTCGCCCCGGTCGGCGCGACGGATGCCGACCGGCGGCTCGTGCCGTTCGTCGAGGTCGTGCGATGCAAGCTCGTGGTGGAGGATCCCTTCGCCACGGTGAACCAGAAGGGTGCGCAATGAGCCGGGAGATCATCGAAGCGGTCGGGATGCTGGAGCGCGAGAAGGGCATTTCCGGTGAGGATCTCCTCACCGCGCTCGAGGACGCCCTGCTCGCGGCCTACCGCAAGACTCCCGACGCGGTCCCGTTCGCGCGCGTGGAGATCGACCGGACCAAGGGCACCTTCCAGATCCACCAGTTCGTCGGCGACGAGCTGCCGATGGAGGCGATCCTCCTCAAGGACGAGCCCGAGCCCGACCCCGACGCACCCGTCGAGGAGGCGCCTGCTCCGACCGCCGAGGGCGAGGAGGAGGACGACGAGATCGACTTCGACATCGACTGGTCGCAGGTCCCGGCCTCCGACATCGAGACGGTGCCGGTCAACCCGTCCGACAACTTCGGTCGCATCGCGGCGCAGACCGCCAAGCAGGTCATCCTGCAGCGCATCCGCGAGGCCGAGCGCGGCATCATGTACGACGAGTACATCGACCGCGTCGGCGAGCTCATCAACGGCACCGTGCAGTCGCAGGAGCGCGGCGTCACCGTCGTGGAGCTCGGCCGCAACGCCGAGGCGATCCTCCCCAACTCCGAGGGCATCCCCGGCGAGCGCCACGACCACGGTGCTCGCATCAAGGCCGTCATCCTCGAGGTGCGCAACGGCACGAAGGGCCCGCAGATCGTGCTCTCGCGCGGCAACGAGGACATGATCCGCCGCCTGTTCGAGCTCGAGGTGCCCGAGGTGGGCGACAACCTCGTGATCATCCGCGGCGTCGCGCGCGAGCCCGGGTACCGCTCCAAGATCGCCGTCGAGAGCACGGTGCAGGGCGTCGACCCGGTCGGCGCCTGCGTCGGGCCGCGAGGCAGCCGCGTGCGCATGGTCGTCAGCGAGCTGCGCGGTGAGAAGATCGACATCATCCCGTGGAACGACGAGCCGGCGCGGTTCATCGCCAAGGCGCTCTCGCCCGCGCGCGTGAAGGAAGTACTCGTCGACGACGAGTCGATGCAGGCGACCGTGATCGTGCCCGAGGACAACCTCGCGCTCGCGATCGGTCGCGAGGGGCAGAACGCGCGCCTCGCCGCCAAGCTCACGGGCTGGCGCATCGACATCCGCAGCGCCGCCGAGTACGACGCCAACGCACCGGAGGAGGGCGGCGCCCCGACCGGCGCGGCGGGCGAGTTCGCCGACGACGGTCGCTGCCAGGCCGTGCTCAAGACCGGCAAGCGCTGTCCCAACTCCGTGGAGGAGGGCGAGAAGTTCTGCTCGCTCCACGAGGGCTGGGTGCCGAGCGAGCTGCCGGCCCCGGACGAGGACGAGCCGGCTGCGGGCACCGACGTCGCGGAGGGTGCGGAGGGCGAGGCCCCCGAGCCCACCGAGGCCGAGGCGGGCACCGACGTCGAGGGCACCGAGGCCGAGGCTGGTACGGAGGTCGAGGCAGCTGCCGAGGCCGAGGAGCCGGTCGAGACGACGGCGGCCGTCGGATCCGAAGAAGGCGATGGCTGAGGGCGATGGACCGGTTCGCACCTGCATCGGCTGTCGGGCGCGTGACGCGCGGGGCGCACTCGTGCGCTTCGTGGTCGCACCCGTCGGCGATGACGGCGTGTGCCGGGTCGTGCGCGACGGTTCGACGAAGCTGCCGGGCCGCGGCGCATGGCTGCACGACAGTGAGCAATGCAGGGACAAGGCGATCCGACGGCGGGCGTTCCGACGCACGCTGCGGATCGCGGGTGACGTCGAGCTCCACCTCCCGGAGCTGGGCGACGCCGCAGGCACAGATGGTGACGGGCATGTAACCAAGCCCGTATGAACAAGGAAGCGGTACCCGAATGACAGTGACCAAGAAGCGTGTCTACGAGATCGCGCGTGAGCGTGGCCTCACCACGCCCCAGGTGCTCAAGCGCCTCGAGCAGGCAGGCGTCGCCGTGAAGGCGGCAGCCTCCACCGTCACCGCGGCGGACGAGGAGAAGGTCTTCGGGGCCGCACGTGCGCGCGAGACCTCTTCGCCCGCGGCGGGCAAGGGCCTGCCGAGCTGGCTGAGCCCGAGCGCCGCCTCCGGCCCGCGCACCACCTCCAAGGCCGCGCTGGACCAGGAGCGCGAGGCGCGCACCGCCAAGGCCGACGCCGCCAAGAGCGCCAAGGCCAAGGCGCAGGAGCAGGCGCGCGCCATCCGCGCGCAGCTGGCCGCCAAGAAGGCACAGCAGGACGCCGCCAACGAGGCCGCCCGGCAGATCGCCGACGAGATCCCCGGCGAGGTCGCGCGCGCCGACGCCGCCCAGGCGGCTGCCGCCACCGCAGCCGCGGCGCCTGCCCCGGTCGTCGTGGAGGCGCCGGCCGAGCCGGCCCCGACCGCCCCGGTCGTGTCCGAGCCCGCTGCCGAGGCGCCCGCCCCGGCCGCACCGGTCGAAGCGACCCCGGCCCCTGCCGCCGAGGCACCCGCCGCCGTCGAGGCGCCGGCTGCTCCTGCTGCCGCCGACAAGGCCGATTCCGACGAGGACTCGCGGGTCGGCCCGCGCATCCTGCGGCGCGCCGACGCACCGCC
>JAOPYS010000403.1 GCA_025964465.1 Thermoleophilia bacterium | reverse complement strand
TCGAAGGCGCGCGCAGCGAAGGCGATGGCCCCGGCGGTGTCGAGCGGCTCAGGCTCGACGGCGTAGTTGATCGGCAGGTCGACGCCCTCGCCGTCGCCGAAGTACGCGCGGATCTCGTCGGGCAGGACCCCGCACGCGAGGGTGATCTCCTCGACGCCGTGCCCCTGCAGGTAGAGGATCTGGAGCTCGAGGAACTGAACGCCCAGGAACGGGAGCATCGGATTGGGGCGCGTGTCGGTGAGCGGCTGCAGGCGCGTGCCGCGGCCCCCGACGAGGATGATGGCGTGCATGCGCGCGAGCCTATCCGCACGCAGCCCCCGCCCGTCCCACTATGAGGTCGATGTTGCCGCTCAGCGGCAATATCGACCTCATAGTCGGGAGGTCGTCAGGCGGAGGGCACGTCCTCGGTGCGGCGGCGCGGGGTGCCGACCACGGCGCCCGGGCGCCCGACGCCCTCGTACGTGAGGCCCGCGGCCGCGGCCTGCGCGGGCGAGAACAGGTTGCGCCCGTCCACCAGCAGCGGCGTGCGCATCACCTCGGCCACGCGCACGAGGTCGAGCTCCGCGTACTCGGGCCACTCGGTGACGAGCACGGCCGCGTCGACGCCCTCGAGCATCTTCATCGGGTCGTCGTGGATCTCCACGTTGCGCAGCAGCGGACGCGCCACCTCGTTCGCCACGGGATCGTGGGCCCGCACGAACGCGCCCTCCGCCAGCAGCCGCGAGGCGATCACCAGCGACGCCGCGTCGCGCATGTCGTCGGTGCCCGGCTTGAACGCCAGGCCGAGCAGCGCGACCGTCTTGCCGCGCAGCGGCCCCAGGTGCTTGGCCAGCTTGCCGACGAGGCGCCGCTTCTGCAGCTCGTTGACCTCCATCACCGCGTTGAGCAGCTGGAAGTGGTAGCCCGAGTTGCCGGCCAGCTGCTTGAGCGCGCTGACGTCCTTGCCGAAGCACGACCCGCCGAAGCCGATGCCGGCCTGCAGGAACTTGGGCCCGATGCGCTTGTCGAGCCCCATGCCGGCCGCGACCTGCGTCACGTCCGCGCGCGTCTCCTAGCTCACGTTGGCGATCTCGTTGATGATGCTGATCTTGGTGGCGAGGAAGGCGTTGGACGCGGCCTTGATCATCTCCGCCGTCGCCACGTCGGTGCGCACGATCGTCGATTCCAGCGGCGCGTGCAGCTGCGCCATGCGCTCGATCGCCACCTCGTCGGAGCCGCCGATCACGATGCGGTCCGGGCTCATGAAGTCGGCGATCGCGTCGCCCTCCTTCAGGAACTCGGGGTTGGAGACGTAGCGCACGTGCCCGAGGCCGCGCGCGTCGAGCAGCGCCTGCATGCGCTCGCCCGTGCCCACCGGCACCGTCGACTTCATCGCCAGCACGACCTCGCCCGTGTCGGACGGCAGCTCGTCGATGACCTGCTCCACGCGGGAGAGGTCGGCGTCGCCCGAGTACATCGGCGGAGTGTTGACGCACACGAAGATGATCGACGCGCGCTCGGTGACGTCGCGGATGTCGGTGGTGAAGCTCAGGCGCTGCGCGTTGCGCTTGACCAGGTCGGCCAGGCCCGGCTCGTAGATCGGGATGCGCCCGGCCTCGAGGTCGGCGACCTTCTCGGGCACGATGTCGCGACAGACGACGGTGTAGCCGAGCTCGGCGAAGCAGGCGGCGGAGACGAGGCCGACGTACCCGACGCCGACCACACCGATCACGAGGTTCTGGGACATGCCCGGGAGCTTACCCGCGCGCGCGCCGAACCGGACGGTGTCGCGCTACCAGACGGGCATGCGGACGCGCTCGACGTGCTCGCAGTCGGCTGCGACGACGTCGTCGGGCTGCGCGAGCACGCTGTCGGGGCCGGCACCGCACGAGACGTGGTCGACCTTGCCGTCGAAGCGCGAGAGGTCGACGTGCTGGGCCCCGGCGCCGAGGCGCAGGTTGTCGGCGGCCGCGCTGCCGCGGGCGTACGAGGCGCCGCGCCGGGCGACGAACACGGTCTGGAACCACGGGGTGGAGCGGTTGCCGGCGGCGTCCTGCACCTGGATGAACACGCCCTTCCAGCCGAGCCCGGCCGGGAGCACCACGGTGTTGGCGCCCCGCGCCGACTTCCACGCGCTCCACCGACCGAAGGCCGAGGAGAAGCGCACGCCGGCTACGCCCTTGTCGTCGGTGGCCGCCACCGCGACGCGGACCGAGCGACCCGTGAAGAGCTGCACCGGCATGACGACCTTGGTGAGCGTCGGCTTGCTCGTGTCCTTGGCCGTCGGGATCGTGTTCGCGCCGCCCGGTGCGGGAGCCGGCGCCGGGGCGGCAGGCTTGGGGGCGGCAGGCTTGGGGGCGACGGGCGTCGGGACGGGCTGCGCGGGGGCCGGGGCGGGAGCAGGTGCCGGGGCCGGTGCGGGCGCCGGTGCGACGCGCTTCACGACCACGGTGCGCTCGGCGGAGAGGTTGCCCATGGCGTCCTGCACCTGCACCACGAGCGTGTGGTCGCCGAGCCGGTCGGCCAGGGTGTGGTCCAGCGTCGCCGCGTAGGCACGCCAGCCGAACTGCGCGCCGTCCTCACGCACGCGCACCTGGGTGACCGCGACGTTGTCCGTGGCGGAGATGGCGAGCGAGACGGTGTTGACGGTCGTGGTGGCCGGGGCGGTCACGCTGACCAGCGTCGGGGCCGTCGTGTCCGGGCCACCGACGGGCGGGCCGGTCGGGCCGCCGCCACCGTTCGGGTTGGACGTGCCGCCCAGCGGGCCGCCGCCACCGAAGTCCGCGCCCGCGTCGCTCCAGCCGGCGGGCGGCGTGAGGATGATGCCGCCCTGCGGCAGGTGCAGGTGGCCCGTGCGATCCATGCCGATGCCGTGCACGCGCTTCTGGGCGGTGGAGATCCCCCAGATCGCGCCCCGGACGCTGCCGTCCTGGCCGAAGCGCTGCACCTCGACCGAGCCCGTCGGGTGCTGGTTCAGCTCCTTGCCGTCGTAGAAGCACGTGGTGTTCATGACATACAGCTCGCCGTTGGGCGACATCGTCAGGTCGTACGGGGCCGCGAGCTTGCCGTCGTAGAGGCAATCGCCCGAGCGGCCGGGGTCGGTCGCCTGGCTCATGCCCATCGCCAGCACCGCGGAGTAGCTGCCGTTGGGCTGGCGGTCGAAGCGCTGCACCCGCGAGTTGTTGATGTCGGTGACGAACACGCGGTTGCCGTTCGCGGTGACCGCGAGGCCGCCGAAGCTGCCGTTGGAATCGCCGAGCGCCCACGAGCCGCCGTTCTTGCGCCCGAAGCGGGTGACGAAGCTGCCGTCGGAGTGGTACTTCACGAGCGCGTCCTCGGTGCCGTCGGTGCCCTCGCTCCACAGGCCGCTGGAGAAGTAGATGTCGCCGGCCGCGTCCGTGGCGATGAACTGCCCGCGCGGGTTGCACATGCCGCCGGGGCAGCCAGTCCACGTCGGGAACTTCGCGAGCGCCCAGCCGTCCTTGACGATCTTGTAGGAGCCGTCGGCCTGCCGCGCGAACCGGTACGTGGTCCGGTTGTCGTAGCGCACGACGTAGACGATGCTGCCGTCGGGCGAGGGGGCGACGTCCGCGGCGCGGTTGGTGAACCCGTCACCGAAGTCGAGCGGCACGGTGCGGATCTTCACGCCCGCCTGGTTGAAGATGCCGATGTTGTTGTAGTGGATGCCGCTGTCGCGCGAGCACGCCATGTAGAGCAGGCCGGCGGCGTCCATCTGGCCCGAGCCGCGTTCGGGGTCCATCCCGCCGCACTGCTCGTTGGCGGCGGCCCACTGCGTGGAGGCTTCGGCGCCAGCCGGAGCGACCATGGCGGTGGCGAGGAGGAAGAGCACGGCAGCGAAGGGGAGGAGGCGCCTCATGCCTCCATGGAACCTCGCTTTTTGCAGATCGTCAATACGATCTGATTACGGAGCCACGGCGGCTCAGCCGATCGGCTGCACGCCGTACGCGATGGCGAGCATCGTGGGGTTGTCGAGGCTGTCGAGCGGCGAGTTGGCGATCCAGTAGGTGCCGGTGCCGTCGTGCCACGCCACGCGGTGCAGCTTCGTGCCGTTGAAGTAGAGCAGGTAGGTGCGCCTGCCACGCAGCACGGTCCGCGTGGGGTCGGCGAGGATCGGCGGGTTGGCCCAGCTCATGCCCTGCAGGCCCCAGTACTCGCCCTCCGCCGTCTTGGCCACCATGCGGTACGCGTCGTACACCGTGCCGCCCTTGACGATCTGGTACGGGTAGACCTCGTCCACCGAGGAGGAGCGCTCGTAGACCGTCGGCGCCTCGATGGGGAACCGCTTCGAGGACGTCTCGAGGAAGGACTGGGCCGCCCACCCGGGGTCGGTCGACACGTTCGCCTCGGTCTTGTCCGGCACCGCGTTGCCGGCGTAGTCGGCGGCCGCGGCGGGGTCGCCCGCGCCGGCACCGCCCGCGGGCGCCGTGTACTGCTGCCCCGTCTGGCCCACGATCACCAGCAGCTGCGTCGCGAACGGATTGGTGTCGTCCTTGGGCACGGCCACGGCCCCCTTGATCTGCTTGGCCAGCGCGACCGCGGCCGGCTTGTCGGCGGCGGTGGCGAACTGCACCTTGGTAGCGGTGTAGGAGGACGCGTCGGCATTGGTCTGCTCGGGGTCGACCTTGTAGCCACCCTGCGTCAGCTGCTCGGCCATGTTGCGCGCAACGCCCGCGGTGAGGCTGCCGTTGAGCACCCGTACGGAGACGGTCGACGGATCAGGGGCGGACGGGGCCTTCGGCGCCGTGTCCGCCGCGTCGGTCGCATCCGCGGCCGTGCCGTCGGCGCTCGGGGCGGCCTTGCCGACGAGCTGGTCGGCGGTCTGCTCGCGGGCCTTGGCGCTCGGCGCGAGGAAGGCCGCGACGGCGGTGTCCAGCTTCGCCTGTTCGAACTCGACGATCGACGCGCCGCCGGGGCCGGTGCCGCTCACGCCGGCGTACTCCACCTGGTACACGTCCTTGCGGTCGAGCTTCAGCGCCAGCCGCATGTAGTTGTAGAGCACCTTGTAGTCGAGCTTGTCGCCACCGCCCGCAGCGACCTCCGTGTTGTCCTTGAGCAGCTGGAAGAGGCCCGGGACGCGCTTGGCCGAGAACGACTGGCTGAACTGCGCCTTGAACGCGTCGAGCACCTGTTGCTGGCGCGCGATCCGCGTGAAGTCGCCCTGGCTGTCGTGGCGGTAGCGCGAGTACGCCAGCGCGTCCATGCCGTTCATCAGCTGGTAGCCCGGCTTGATGTCGATGTCCGAGGTCTGGTCCTGCTGGTTGTTGAAGAAGGTGTGCTCGGAATCGACCCAGATGCCGCCGATCTTGTCGACCACGCCGCGGAACCCCTGGAAGTCGACGTTCATCACGAAGTTGATGTCGAGGTCGGTGAGCTCCTTCACCGTCTGCACGGCGAGGTCGGGGCCGCCGAGGTGGTACGCCTCGTTGATCTTGGAGCTGCCGTGTCCCGGGATCGGGACGTACAGGTCGCGCGGCAGCGAGAGCATGCTGATCGTCTCGCGCTTGGGGTCGAGCCGCACGAGCAGCATCGTGTCGCTGCGCTGGTCGTCGTCGCCGACGGCCTTGCCGCCGTCGGTCTTCCGGTGGTCGCTGCCCAGCAGCAGGATGTTCGCCGGCTCGCCCGGGAGCGGTGCCTCGAGCTGGCGCTGGGCCTTGCGCATCGCGGCCGACCGCGGCGTCACGAAGTCGTCGATCTCCGACTTGGCGTAGAACGCGATCGCCGCTGCGGCGCCCAGCAGCACCGCGAGGCACACGATGAGGATGATGCCGATGCGGCGCAGCCACCGCCGCGTGGGGCGGCCGCCGTCGTCGCCGATCCACGCCGCGTCACCCATGCCGGGCGGCGTCGCGGAAACCGGTCGCTCTCGTGTCGGGGGCAGGGGTGACATGAGGAAGGGGGCGCGGCCCGGCGCCTCGGTTCGGCGCGGACCTGCCGGAAACTATAGCCCATGCCTTCCGGTCACCCGCCGCGCACCGGGCTCGGGAAGCCGCGGCACGCTGCCGATATGGCAGGGATGCGCACACTCCCCACCCTCGTCGCCATCGGGCTCATCGTGATCGCGGGGCTCGGCCTCGCCGTCTCCGACTACGCCGTGCGCAACGTCGCCACGCCCACCTACTGCAGCCGGCAGGCGGCCGTCCGCGTGAGCGGCTTCGACGGTGACGCGGCTCCCACCCGGGTGTCCGGGTGCGCGGCGGGACGGCACTTCGCCGTCACGGCTCGGATCGACGGCTCCCGTCTCGTGCTGACGTCGCGCGACCCGGCGCTCGCCATCCTCGGCGACCGGCAACGGACGTCGACCGGCGTGACCCATGCCGACTGGTCCGACTCCGGCGCCCGGTACCGCGCACTCGAGTGGGTCACGCCGTTCGCGGACCTCGACCACAGCGAGCCGCTCGGCGGCGCCGAGGGGCCCGCACCGCTGCGGCTGGGCGGCAAGCCCGAGCTGACGCGCAGCTCCACCATGGGTCCGGCGACGCTGTCCGTGCCGCTCGGGGACGTGCCCCGCGACGGCGGCCTCGCGGTCCTCATGGTCGGCCCGCGTGCGCTACAGCAGTGACCGAGGCTCGTCGCGACGTTCCTCGCGGACGCTGGGCTTGACGCGGCCGGCGAGCGATTCGGGGTCGCGTGCCACCGCGTGCAGGAAGTCCAGCAGCGCCAGCCGGTACTCGCGCAGCGAGCGGATCGAGACCTTCTCCTGCGGGCCGTGGTGGCCCGACCCCGTCGGCCCGAACTCCACGCTCGGGATGCCGCGCTGCAGGAAGTAGGTGCCGTCGTTGGTCCCGTCGCGACCCACGAGCTGCACCTCGTCCTGCACGTGCAGCTGGGCCGCCGCGCGCAGCAGCTCGAGGAAGGGGTCCTTCGACGAGACCTTCGCGGGAGGTCGCCGGTACATCTCCGTCACGCGCACGCCGGGCACCGCGAGCGACATGAGCTCCTCGCGCACCAGCTCCACGGGCTGCTCGGGCAGGAACCGGATGTCCACGTCCATCGTGCAGCGCTCCGGCACCTGGTTGATGCGGTCGCCGCCGGAGATGCGCCCGAGGTTGATCGACGGGCGATCGTAGAACCGCGAGCTCGCCTGCGCGAAGGGCAGCGTCCGCAGGCGGTCGAAGATGTCCATGGCACGCTCGATGGCGTTCACGCCGAGCCACGGCGTCGCACCGTGGGCGCCGCGCCCCTCGACCTCGATGCGCACGTCGAGCACGCCCTTGGCCTGCACGCCGATGTGCAGGTCCGTCGGCTCGCCGCACACGACGAAGTCGCCGACCAGCCCGCGCTGCACGGCGGCCTCGGTGCCGCGCAGCTCCTTGGGCTTGTCGTCCTCCTCGTCCGGCACGCACAGCAGGCGCACGCGGATCGGCAGCGGCTCCTCGAGGGCGGCGAGGTCGGCCAGCACGCAGAACATCGCCGCCGTGGCGCCCTTCATGTCGTAGGCGCCACGCCCCCACAGGAACTCCGTGTCCACGTGCGGGATGAACTGGTCCTTCTTGCCGGGGACCACGTCGAGGTGCGCGTGCAGCACCACCGTGACCGGCCCCTCCCCCACCGTCGCATCGAGCACGGGCAGCCCGTCGAGGTCGAACGTGCGCGCCCGGATCTCGTGCCCCTCCAGCCACCCCAGGGCGAAGTCGGTGCACGTACGGATGCCCTCGGGGTGCGAGGAGTCGAAGCGCATGAGGCGTTCGCTCAGCGCCAGCTCGTCCGCCACGCACGGCTGGATGGCACAGCCCTCGGTGGGCACGGCGAGCTGTTGGGGATGGAGCGTCACGACCGGATCACCGTACCCGATCGGACCGGGTCAGGCCACGCGGGCGCGGAAGGTGCGCGTGATCGTCGCCCCACCGGCCGTGACCCGCACGGAGACCGTGATCGGCGTGCCGGCGCGCAGCGCACGCGAGAGCGGGGCGTCGTAGGTGAACCAGCCGCGACGCGGGGAGCCCGTGCCGCGGGCGTGCGAGGTGTGGCGCAGCGATCGACCGGTGTGCAGCGTGCGACCGCCGGATGCGACGACGACGCGGACGTTGGCGCTCGGCTCGCTCGCGGCGTAGCCGATGCGCAGGCGCACGGAGCGACCGCCGGGGCGGACGGTGCCGGAGGTGACCCAGGCGCCGAGGCGAGGTGCGATGCGGTAGGTGCGGGCGGTGCTCGTGTGGACGCCGCCCTCGGGGTCGCGGGCCACGACCTGCCACGTGTAGGTGCCGCTGCGCCACGCCGCGGCGGGGTGCGACATCGCCCGGCTCGTGGCGGCGACCGTCCGGTCGTAGCGGGCGCCCATGCCGGCGAGGCGCACCTGCGCGGAGGTCCACCCCTCGGGGAGCGACCACGTCAGGACGGGCGGGGTGCCGACGGTCGCGCCGCTGCGCGGGCTCGCCGGGACGGGGCCGGCCGCGGCGGCAGCGCCGCCTCCGCCCAGCTCGGCGGTATCGGGGACGGCGAGGGCGGACTGCGCGTTGAGCACGCCGCCGCTGGCGACGCGGTTGCGCAGCGAGGGGTCGGGCGCGACGCTGGCCACGAGCTTCGCCCGCAGGTCCGCGGGGGTCAGGGTCGGCTGGTCGGCGGCGACGAGCGCCGCCACTCCCGATGCGTACGGCGCGGAGAAGGACGTGCCGGTCACGCTCCGGAAGCTGCCGCCGGGGGACGCCACGAGGATGCCCTCGCCCGGAGCGGCGAGGTCCACGGACGTGGACCCGTAGCTCGACCACGTCGCCCACTCGCCGAACCGGGTGCTGGCGGTCACCGCGAGCACGCCGGGCAGCTCGTAACCGGACGGGAAGTCGGGCGTCGCCGGGGAGTCGTTGTCGTTCGCGGTGTTGCCGGCGGCGGCGACGACGAGCACGCCGTGGTCGGTGGCGTAGGTGAGGGCGTCGAGCTCCGCCTGCGAGAAGCACGACGTCGTGCCGCCACAGCCGAGGGAGATGTTGATGACGTCCACGCCCTGGTCGGCCGCGTAGCGGATGGCCGAGAGGTAGCCGGACATCGAGAAGCCGGTCTCGGAGTCGCGGAACACCTTGAGGGGGAGGATGCGCGCGTCGGGCGCGATGCCGGCGATGTTCGTGCCGTTGCCCGCGATGATGCTCGCGACCTGGGTGCCGTGCCCGACCTTGTCGACCGTGGCTGCGGTGCCGGCGCCGGAGAAGTCGCGGCCCGGCAGCACCCGCCCGGCCAGGTCGGGGTGCGTGGCGTCGACGCCGGTGTCGATCACCGCGACCACCGCACCGGAGCCGGTGTTCGACGCCCATGCCTCGGGGGCGTCCAGGTCCTCGTCGCTCGCCTGCGACAACGCCCACTGCTCGCCGATCCGCGGCGCACCGGTCGGGCCTGCGCGCAGCTGGTCCCCGGTGGGCGCACCCGAACCGGGCCCGTCGTCGATCGCGTCCGGCTCGCCGGCGGCGGCCCGTGGCGCGACGGCGGCCGGGTCGTCGTGGCTGCTGGGCTCGTCGTAGGGCAGGCGTGGCACGACGGGCTCAACCGCGGTCGCACCGGCTGCCCCGAACGCCGCCTCGGCGTCCGCTGCGGCGACCTCGTCACCGAGCCGCACCTCGTACCAGTCGCCGGGCAGCTCGCTGCCGGACTTGCCGCCGCCGAGCTTCGCGGTGGCGTGGTCGAGGCGCTTGGAAGCGTGGCCGGGGGCCTGGACGAGCCAGCGCTGGTACGTGCCGTCGAAGACGAGGGCTCCGCTCCCGGCAGTGCCGTGGCTGGACACGCCGGCAAGCTGCGCGACCGCTGCACCAGTGGCGCAGAGCATCGTGAGCGCCAGCAGGGAGCGCAGGAGTCGTCGTCGCGGTGGGCGCGGCATGCCTCGCGCATCGGCAGGCACCGCCCGCGCCTTGAACCGGATTCGAGCACGGCCGCCGCACCGGCAGCCGACCCGTCAGCGCGGGCGCAGCGACCCGAGCAGCGCGACCACCGCATCAGCTGATCCGGGGTCGGCTGCGTCGTCCAACCCGACGGCCACGAACCCGCGGCCGCGCACGGCGCCGGACCGGGTCTCGACGCGGGTGAAGCTCGTCGATGCGCTGGCGTTGGCGAGCGGACGCCGCAGCCGCTGCGACATCACCACCCCCGGCTCGCCGCCGAACACGGGGCCCGCAGTGACCGACGTGCGCACCGCGACCACGGACGCCCACACCCGTCGCCGCTCGCCCACAACGCGTGTCATCGCCCCGCGGTCGGCACCGTCCAGCTCCGCTGCCTCCGCCACGACGACGACCCCGCCGAGCCCCGGACGCGGCGACGTGGCGTAGACGCCCCGCGCGACCTGGCGCCAGCCGAGCGGGAGGCGTGCCGGCACGAGGTCGTCGGTCGTCCGCGATCCATCGAGCGGCGCGACGCCGGATGCGGAGGCGGCCAGCCACGGCGCAGGGTCCACGTCGCGTGCGCTCGCGACGGCGCGCCCGGTGGCGCCACTCGCCGGGGCGCCCCCGTCAGGGCCGTAGGCGAGGCCGCCCACGACGATCGCCGCGACCGACGCCACCACGACCCATGTTCGATTCGATCGCGCCACGGGTCCCCCGATCCCTCCGGCCTCGGGGGGATGACACCGGGCTCAGCCGAAGGCGGCGGTGTCGCGCACGAGCTGCTCCGCAGTGGCGCGCGTCTGCTTGCCACCGGCCAGCCAGGCGTCGAGCTGTCGGCTCGCGCCCGTGCGGTCGAGCATCCCGGCGATCCCGTCGAACCACTCCGACGAGCCGAGCCGGCGCGCGACCGGTTCGGTCCGGTCGAGCAGCTCGATCAGCAGCTGCCGCGTCGGGACGAGGGTGTCGGTCGTGAAGTCGACCATCTCGCCGTCGAGCCCGTAGCGGGCCGCGCTCCAGCGGTTCTCCTCGATGAGCAGCTGGGGCACGTTCTCGACCACGCGCTGCCCGGCGTCGAAGCGCTCGCCGTGCCACGCCACGAGCGCCTGCACGAGCGCGGCGAGCCCGGCGGTGTCGCGCAGTCGCGTCTGCGCGTCGCAGATGCGCACCTCGATGGTCCCGAAGTCGGGGTGCGGCCGCACGTCCCACCACACGTACGTGTGGTCGGGGATGAGCCCGCTGCGGGCACCGCGTGCCAGCAGCGCCTCCCACTCGTCCCAGC
>JAOPYS010000315.1 GCA_025964465.1 Thermoleophilia bacterium | reverse complement strand
GTGAGCGCCAGTAGGGAGCGCAGGAGTCGTCGTCGCGGTGGGCGCGGCATGCCTCGCGCATCGGCAGGCACCGCCCGCGCCTTGAACCGGATTCGAGCACGGCCGCCGCACCGGCAGCTGACCCGTCAGCGCGGGCGCAGCGACCCGAGCAGCGCGACCACCGCATCGGCCGATCCGGGGTCGGCTGCGTCGTTCACCCCGACGGCCACGAACCCGCGGCCGCGCACGGCGCCGGACCGGGTCTCGACCCGGGTGAACGTGGTCGATGCACCGGCGTTGGCGAGCGGACGCCGCAGCCGCTGCGACATCACCACCCCCGGCTCGCCCCCGAACACGGGGCCTGCGGTGACCGACGTGCGCACCGCGACCACCGACGCCCACATCCGACGTCGCTCGCCCACCACGCGTGACATCGCCCCGCGGTCGGCACCGTCCAGCTCCGCTGCCTCCGCCACGACGACGACCGCGCCGAACCCCGGGCGCGGCGACGTGGCGTACACGCCCCGCGCGACCTGGCGCCAGCCGCGCGGGAGGCGTGCCGGCACGAGGTCGTCGGTCGTCCGCGATCCGTCCAGTGACGCGACGCCGGAGGTGGCGGCCGCCAGCCACGGCGCAGCGTCGATCTCGCGTGCGCTCGCGACGGCGCGCCCTGTGGCGCCGCTCGCCGGGGCACCCCCATCAGGGCCGTAGGCGAGACCGCCCACGACGACCGCCGCGACCGACGCCACGACGACCCATGTTCGATTCGATCGCGCCACGGGTCCCCCGATCCCTTCGGCCTCGGGGGGATGACACCGGCCTCAGCCGAAGGCGGCGGTGTCGCGCACGAGCTGCTCGGCAGTGGCGCGCGTCTGCTTGCCACCGGCCAGCCAGGCGTCGAGCTGCCGGCTCGCGCCCGTGCGATCGAGCATCCCGGCGATCCCGTCGAACCACTCCGAAGACCCGAGCCGGCGCGCGACCGGTTCGGTCCGGTCGAGCAGCTGGATGAGCAGCTGCCGCGTCGGGACGAGGGTGTCGGTCGTGAAGTCGACCATCTCGCCGTCGAGCCCGTAGCGGGCCGCGCTCCAGCGGTTCTCCTCGATGAGCAGCTGGGGGACGTTCTCGACCACGCGCTGCCCGGCATCGAAGCGCTCGCCGTGCCACGCCACGAGCGCCTGCACGAGCGCGGCGAGCCCGGCGGTGTCGCGCAGCCGCGTCTGCGCGTCGCAGATGCGCACCTCGATGGTGCCGAAGTCGGGGTGCGGCCGCACGTCCCACCACACGTACGTGTGGTCGGGGATGAGCCCGCTGCGGGCTCCGCGCGCCAGCAGCGCCTCCCACTCGTCCCAGCCTCCGTCGAGGGCCGGGGGCATGCCGCTGCGCGGGAAGGCGTCGAAGACCTTGATGCGCGAGGACTGCAGGCCGGTCGTCGACCCCTGCCAGAACGGTGAGTTCGCACTCAGCGCGAGCAGGAGCGGCAGCTCCGTGCGCAGGGCGTTGAACACGTACATCGTCTTGTCGGCGCAGTCGAGGCCGACGTGGACGTGCAGCCCGAAGATCAGTTCGCGGCGAGCCACCCACTGCAGCCGCGCGACGATGTCGCGGTAGCGGGGCTTGTCCGTGATGGCCTGGCCCTCCCAGCGCGAGACGGGCGTGGTGCCGGCAGAGGCGACGACGGCCCCGACGCGGTCGGCGGCCTCGATCACGAGCGTCCGCAGGCGGGCGAGGTCCGCGACGGCCTCCTCCACCCCGGTGCACACGGTGGTCGCCGTCTCCACGACGCTCTGCATGAGTTCGTGCTTGACGGAGGCGAGGTCGGCCTCGTCGAGCGTGGCCAGCAGCCCGTCGACCACGGGCGTCAGCTCCATGGTGGCGGGGTCGAGGAGCTGGAACTCCTCCTCCACGCCGAGCGAGTAGGCCGACGACTGGCCATAGCCCCGCACGCGACGCGGCTTGGTGCGGGTCCCCTCGACCTTGCCCCCGGGCGTGGTACTCGACGTGAGTGCAACCATGAAACGACGATTTCCCGACCGACCCCCCGAACAAACGCGATTCCGGGCCAAACGCGTGGCCACCGGCGACGAAGATCAGGGCGTCGCCAGCGCGGCGATCGATTCGGGGGTCGTACCGCAGCAGCCGCCGGCGGCATGGACCGGCAGGTCGGCGACGAGGCGCGCGACGGCATCGGCCCATCGATGGGGATCGGCGAGCGGCCAGACCGGTCGACCGTGAGCGTCCGGCGCGGGGAGGCCGGCACTGGGCATCGCCCACGCCTCGCCGCGCCGCTCGCACAGGCTGGCGAGGACGTCGCGCAGCCCCTCCGGCCCCTCGCAGCAGTTGAGGCCCAGGCGCACCTCGATCGGCGCGTCGGCGGCGAGCTCGACCACCCACTGCCAGGCATCGGCGCCGCGCGACGGCGACACGGAGCACCCGAGGCGCAGCTCCACGTCCTCCACCCCGCGCGCCACGTCACCCCACGCCGCGAGCAGGGCGTCGGCGCCCCGGCGGTCGGTGAGCGTCTCGCACTGAACGGCGCCCATCCCAGCGTCGAGCAACAGTTCGAGGTCGGCCCAGAAGTCGCGCGGCTCGGGGCCGGCGGGGCCGATCGTGGCCGCGACCTGCACGTCTGCGACGTCGGTGATCGAGACCGCCTCTCGCGCGCACGCGAGCGCGGCACGCTGCAGGTCGTCGCGGCGGCGTCGCGACCCGCGCAGGTGTGCGAGGAAGGCATTGGTCCCGAGCCATGTGGCCCCCGCCTCGAGGTACGCGCGGTGGGCGTCGACCACGAGCGTGGGCGCGCGCAGGCACAGGTCGTCCACCGTCTCGTCGCCGTGCAGGTGCCCCTGCAGCAGCGTGCCGTATGCGCCATCGAGGACCTGCACGGGCGCGACGCTACCTCAGGCGATCGATGCGGGTAGGGGACGGGCGTGCCGCAGGACGACGCCCGCACCCCTCCCCCGCCCCGGTGGGACCACGACTCGCTCGACGAGACGCTCGGCGGTGCCCGCGAGCTGACGGTCGACGCCACCGATCGCATCGTGCGCGGTTGGTGGGAGGACCTGGCGCCCGTCGCGGGCATCTCGAGCCGTCGCTGGCGTCGGCACCACCCGCTCGGCCCGGCGCGGGCGTGGCCGCTCATCGCGCTGGTCGACGATCGCCCGGCGTTCGACACCGCGGCGTGGGCGCGGTTCGCGTCGCTCGTCCCGGGAGCCGTCGC
>JAOPYS010000250.1 GCA_025964465.1 Thermoleophilia bacterium | reverse complement strand
GTCATCGCCGCTCCCCGCGGGCCCGCGCCACGGCGGCGTCGCGAGCCGCCCGCTCCAGCGCCGCCACCCGGGGCGGCACGCTGTCCTCGCGGTCGACGAGGCCCGCCGCATCCGTCCCGTGCGCGTGCGCGAGCGCCGCCGCGAGCAGCCAGTCCGCGAGCCCGGGGTTGCGGGGCAGCAGCGGTCCGTGCAGGTAGGTGCCGACCGCGTGGTGGAGGCGGCACCCCTCGAGCCCGGAGCTCCCGTCGTTGCCGGCGCCGTACACGACGGTGCCGAGCGCACGCGCGCTCGATCCCAGCTCGGTGCGCCCGGCGTGGTTCTCGAATCCCGCGATCGTCCCGGTCGCCGCCGCGCGCGCGCCGATCGCCGGCAGCTCGGCCTCGATCGCGACGTTGCCGATCAGGCGGGTGGGCCCGGCCGTCGTCGACAGGTCGAACAGCCCCACGCCCGGCTGGTGCACGCCGTTGGTGTCGAGGTAGTGGCTGCCCAGCAGCTGGTAGCCGCCGCAGACCGCCAGCACCGCCGTGCCCTCCTCGGCCGCCGCCTTGATGGCCGGCCCCAGGTCCTCGCTCATGCGCTCGGCGATCATCGCCTGGTCGCGGTCCTGGCCGCCGCCCACGTAGAGCAGGTCGTGCTCGCCGGGCTCGAAGCGCTCCCCGGGCTCGAGCCCCTGCACCTCCACGTCGATGCCGCGCCACGCCGCACGCTGGCGCAGCACCTGGATGTTGCCGCGGTCGGCGTAGATGTTCAGGTAGCGGTCGTAGAGGTGGAGGATGCGCACCCGCGGCCGCCCGCCCACCGACACGGGGGAGCTGGGGGTGTGGCCGTCCGTCGCCGGCGAATCGCTCATCGTCGCCCTCGCTTGCGCGGCTCGTTGGCCCAGTACGTGCGCGCCCAGCCCTGCGCGGCGATCACGGCGCGCATGCGCAGCATCGCGGTGTAGGTGACGAGGGCGTAGGCGTGCCCGTGCTCGGTGAATTCCCTCGCGCGCTCGAGCACCCGGTACATCGCCTGTTCGAGGTCCTCCTCGACGAGCACGCCGGCGGGGTCGAGGCCGCCGTACACCGCGCGCAGACCGAACTCCGCCGCGCGTTCCCCGGTGACGACCATCGCGCCGGCTCGCTCCAGCAGCGGTTCGATGTCGGCGTCCCACACCCAGCTCGTGTCGCGCCCGTCGGCGATGCCGTCGTTGAGTGCGAACAACGTGGCGGTCACGTCCACGCCGCTCGACACGAGGGTGCGCACCACCTCGTTGAGCCCGGTGGGGTTCTTGACCAGCAGGAGGGTGATCGTCCCGCCGCCCGGCACGGGGATGCGCTCGAAGCGCCCGAAGGCCGGCGCCGACGTGGCGATCGCGTCCGTCATCGCCGTCTCGTCCACCCCGAGCACCTCGGCGGCCGCGATGGCGGCCACCGCGTTGTACACGTTGTACAGGCCGGGGATGGGCAGGCGCAGGCGCAGCTCGCGGTGCCCGCCGCCGTCGAGGCTGACGCGCAGCGTCGTCGCCGCGAGGCCGTCCAACGCGATCTCGTCCGCGTAGACCTGCGCCGGCTCCGGGCGGGCGCCACAGCTGGGGCAGCTCCATGCGCCGAGGTGGCCGACCCAGGAGTGGTCGTAGTCGAGCGCGTGCCCGCACCGCCGGCAGAACCGCGAATCCGCGGCGTGGGGGAGACCCGCCTGCGCGACGTCCTCGTCGTCGAGCCCGAACGGCACCACCGACGGGGCGTGCCCCTCGAGCGTCGCTGCCCGGACGTAGTCGTACACCAGCTCGGAGATGAGCGGGTCGTCCGTGTTGTAGACGACGGTGGTCGACGACGGGTCGAGGGCGGCGAGGGTGTCGCGCCACCGGTCGGCCAGCACCTCGAGCTCGCCGAAGCGGTCGAGCTGGTCGCGGAAGAGGTTGGCGAGGACGATCACGTCGGGCTGCAGGTCAGGCGCCACGCGCGGCAGGGTCGCCTCGTCCGTCTCGAGCACCGCGACGTCACCTCGGCGCCCCGCCTGCAGCAGCGTGGTGGCGATCCCCGAGCGCAGGTTGGCGCCCGTCACGTTGTGCACGACCTCGAACCCCTGCGCCGCGAGCATCTCCGCCAGCAGCGCCGTGGTGGTCGTCTTGCCGTTGGTCGCACTGACGAGCACGATGCGGCGCCCGCGCCGACGACCCGACCGGGCGAGGCTGGCCAGCGCGCCCGGCGCGAGGCCCAGCAGCACTCGGCCCGGCAGTGCTCCGCCCTCGCGTCCGCTCGCCCGCGAGACGCGACGCGCCAGCTGGGCGATCGGCCGTGCCACACCGAGTGGCAGCCCGATGCGGCGCGACGGAGCGGAGGGGGAGGGCTCGGGCATTGCGCGTAGCCTATCGCGAGCGCACCCTCCCGACCGCGCGGCCAACACGCGTTCCGCGCTTTGCGCAAAGGTCGGTATTCGCTATTGCTTGCAAATCGTTTTCCGTGGTAGCGTGGACCCGACAGGGCAGGCAAGTTGCCCGACGTATCAGGTGCGCGGTGAGGTTTGACGCAAGTCAGCGAGTGGGACATCCACTCCGACACGTCAACTTGCTGCACGACGTCGGAATGCTCCGCGTGCAGCAAGGACCGAGACGACCACCAGCGACGACCCGGCGCGCCCACACCCGTGGATGCGCCAGTCGGCCGGAGGCCAGGACGCACATGCGCAACAAGACGATCTACCGCGTGATCGACAGCATCGACCCGGAACGGCTCAAGCAGTTCCAGCAGGGGATGCGCAAGCGATACAGCGACGAGCACATCCTGCGCGAGCTGACCGAGTGCGCCCGCCGCATCGGCAAGTCGCCCACCATGCGCGAGTTCGAGGCGGACCCCGAGACGACGGTCCACCCGCAGACGGTGATCGAGCACTTCGGCTCGTGGAACGCCGCCAAGCGCAAGGCCGGCCTCGTGCCGCGCCGCTTCGCCAGCCGCGACGAGCTGCTCATGCTGCTGCGTCGCCTGGGCGAAGAGCTCGGCCGCGTGCCGACCGCCAAGGACATCGAGGCCCGCAAGGGGACGATGCCCTCCAAGAGCCTCTACTGGCACACCTTCGGGTCGCTCAACAACGCGCTCAAGGAAGCCGGCTTCGACGTCGCCATCGGCGAGGAGCGCCTCGAGCGCGCCATCGACCAGGGCGTCTTCCTCGCCATCCGTACTGGTCGCCTGCCGAAGTTCAGCGACTGGGCCGCGGCTCGCAAGACCGACATGAACATGCTGACCGAGTGGCAGGTCTACCGCATGTTCGACGCGCGCCGTGGTGCGTGGTCGACCTTCCAGTTCCTCATCCGCGAGCGGCTCGCCGAGCGCGGCATCGGCATCGGCGAAGAGGGCGAGCTGATCGAGCTCGAGGAGCACGCGCTCACGCCTGCCGAGTAGCACCTCGGCACAGCACGGATCGTCACGCGGCCTCGCCTTCGGGTGGGGCCGCGCTGCGTCCGGGGTGCACGTACGCGGTCGCGCCCTACGCCGCGATGGCGACGGGTGCCGGGGTCGGTGCCGCCGTGGGAGCTGGGGTCGCGATCGCACTCGACAGGCTCGACAAGCTCGCCTGGATCGCGATCGAGCTCGTCGAGGAGCCGAGGTCCAGCACGCCGTCGCGCCCGGGGGAGGAGTAGTCGCCCACGTCCGACGCGCCCGTGGTCGGGCGGATCGCCTCTCGGTAGAGGGCGGTCGCCTCGTCCGCGATCTTCCCGAGCTGCTCGTCCGTGAAGGTGCCGCCGTTCCTGACGTGCTCGCTGACCTGGTGCAGGAACCCGTCGATGCGCCGGATGCCCTCGTCGAGCTTGGCGCCCTCCGTCACGGGCTCGAGTGCGATGCCTCCGCTGACACGCAGTCGGTGCCCCGTGACTGCCGTGGGGTCCGCAGCGTCGTGCACCTCGAACACGCGGCTGGGTGGAGCGGAGCGCGGCGCAGCGTGGCAGTCGATGGCGGAGGGGGCCGACTGGGTCGGAGCTGTCGCGGCCGGAGCCCGCGTGGGCGCGGCGTGGCGACTGACACACGACGCGTGACCGAGTCCGGGTCGCGCCGTCGCACGGTGGCCCAACTCGTCGAGCCGATCCATGAGCTGCTGGAGGAGGTCGCGCAGCTGTGCGAGGAGGTCGCTCGTCGAGCGGGAGCCGGCAGTGTCAGTCGCGGGCGCCGAGGTCGGTGCGCTCGCCGCGGGCGGCGCGCACGCGGCGGCGAGCCGTTCGCGGAAGTCGGGCCCCGTGCGCACCGTCGTGGCCGTCCGCACCGCGATCGCTCGCTGCCCGTCGCTGTTCGTCCGGATCGTGATCCCTGTGGACGTGGTCGTCGTCGGTGTCATGCCGTGGCCTCCTGCCGTCGGGTGCAGGACGGGTGTCGGCACGGACTTTGCACATCGTGCAACTTGCTATATCGAAGTGCTGCCGGCTGCAACGTCGCGTAGCACGTCTGCGAGGCGACGCGCGCCGTCTGCGCGGTCGATCGAACGCAGCACGTCGTCCGGCACAGCGATGTCCGGCGTGCGACCACCCGCGGGCCCGTCGGCATCGCGCCACGCCCGCCACGCGGCGACCAGGGCGGAGGAGATGGCGTCCACGTCGTCCGGGTCCACCCGCGTGCCGCCGCCAGCCTCGACCGACCCGGCACGCGTGAGCAGCTCGCCCGCGACGTTGTCTCCGGGCACCAGCGCGAGCACGGGGCGGCGCGCGGCGACGTACTCGAAGACCTTGCCGGTGTACACGCCCGCGCTGCCCGTCCCCGGGGCCACGTAGAGCAGCAGCAGGTCCGAGGCCCGCTGCTGGGCGAGCACGTCGTCGTGCCGGAGGAACTCGACGTGCTCCGCCACCCCGCGACCGGCCAGGGGGCCGGTGACGCGCGCCAGCTCCGCCGGCTTGAGCCCACCCACGAACCGCACGAGCAGGTCGTGCTCGAGCGAGGGCTCCTGCGTCAGTGCACGTTCCACGGCGTCCAGGAAGCTGGCCGCGGACTGCAGGCCGAAGAAGTTGCCCGTGTACGTCACGACGAAGCGCCCGACGTCGCGAAAACCATCGGCCCGCGTCGCGGCGCGCCCGACCGCGTCCACCTCGACACCGTTCTCGATCACCGTCACGGCCAGCGCCGGATGGCGACGGCGCAGGTCGTCGGCGAGCGGCTGCGACACGGTCGTCGCTGCGCTCGCGCGCGCCAGCACGCGCGTGGCGAGCCGTCGGTTGGCGGCGTGCTTGAGCCGCACTGCCGGGCTGCCCATCCGCAGGTGCGGCAGGTCGAGCCACGAGTCGCGGAAGTCCGCGACCCACGGGATGCCGAGTGCGCGAGCCACGTCGTGCGCGACCAGGTGCGCGGTCTCCGGCGGGGAGGAGGAGACCACGACGTCCCAACCCGGGTCGCCGGCAGCGGCTCGTCGCCGCGCCTCCTCGAGCACGGCGCGCACCGCCGGGCGCCGCCACCCCCGGTGGATGTCGGGCACCGCGAACCGGCGCGGCTGCAGGGCGATGCGTCGTGCGATCCGTCGCGCGCCCGAGACGTCGGCCAGCGCGGCGCGCGGGATGACCGCCGCCGGGGACGGGTCGTCGGTGCGCAGCACCTGCACGTCACCCGGCACGACCAGCGTGGTGTCCTGGTCCACCCAGTGCGGCTCGCGCGGCGCGACGACCGTCACCTCGACGCCGGCCGAGGGGAGGTGTCGACACCATCCCAGCACGCGCTGCACGCCGCCGCCACCGGCCGGGGGGAAGTAGTAGCTGACGAGCAGGACGCGCACCGCGCGACCCTACCGGGCGCCTCGTCAGGCGGTACGCGCGCCGTCTTCGCCGCGCAGCTCGTCACGGGTCTCGTCGAGGCGCGCCATCGCGATGCGCTTCTCCTCGGGCGAGGCGACGGGGTTGAGCAGCCACGTCGCGCGGCGATCGGCCTGGAACCGGCTGCGCGAGACGATGGCGCCGTCGGCGACCTCGAGGATCGTGCCCGGGCGTACCGGCCGCTTGTGCAGCTGCACGCCGAGGAAGTCCTCCGCCACCTCGAGCGCCTCGAGCGTCGAGGCCCACAGCACCGCGTCGCCACGACGCGTGGCCCCGGTCCACAGCGGGCGTCCGTAGCCGCGCGCCAGGAAGACGCGCCCTGGGCGGCGATCGTCGAACCAGCCGCACGCGAGCGAACCGGTCAGCCGCTCGAGCGCCGCGGCGTGGTCGCCGTCGGCGACGTCGAGCGCCGCGAAGATCGCCTCGCTGTCGACGGTCATGCCCGGCTCGAACCGGGTCCGTCCGAGGTCGAGGAATATCGCGTCGTCGTTCGCGATCTTGCCGTTGTGCACGCCCACCACCTCACCGTGGCGGATCGGGTGGTTGTTCGCCATGAGCGAGGGGCGGCCCTTGGTGAAGTCGCGCACGTGCAGCAGCAGCAGCCGGATGTCGTTCGGCACCTGCACGACCTCGAGGAAACGGCTCGCGCCACCCGGCTGCTTCTCCACGACGAGCCCGGCAGCCGGGTCCTCGTAGGCGCAGCCCGCCGCGTCGGCGCCGCGCTCGGCCACCGAGGCGAGCAGCACACGGCTCGCGCGACCGGGATCGATCGTGCTCGAGGGGGCGAGGCTGAATCCGGCGATGCCGCACATGCTGGTTCCCGTTCCCCCCTGCCCGGCGGGTCAACCCCCGCGGGCCTCGACGCCGTCCTAGTTCCCGTCGTCCTCGCGGCAGACGGGGCAGGCGTGTCCCTGCACGACACCGAGCGAGACGAGCTCCTCGGCGATCAGGCGGAACTCGTTCGGGTGCTTGGCGAGGAAGAGCGGTTCGGCGACGTCCCCGACCTCGAGCAGGTCGAAGCCCACCGTGATCCGGGCCAGCCAGATCGAGGCGTGGTAGTCGTCGGCCTCGATCACGGCGCGCGCGTCCGCCGTGGAACGACAGTCGGCGAACGGATCGGTCGACCAGTTGTCGTGGCCCGTGAACGGTCCGCGGATCCGAGCCTCGGCTTCCGGGTCGAACCCGGCCTGCAGCGTCACGGCGATGTTGGTGCTCCCCGTCGACATGCGACGGTTGAAGAACGCCGGGATCTCGTCACCGAGCTCCGCATGGAAGCGATAGCCCTGCTGGATGACCCGCGAGTCGAGGAGCACGTGCCCGCACGCCTGCGCGAGGTGCGCGGCGAGCGCCCCCGTCGAGCTGCGGATGTCCGCACGCGAGACGCGTGCGACGATGTCGTGTTCCTCGGCACCCATCCGCTACGCCACTGCTCCCTCTTCGTCGAGCATCGCCATGCGCTGCTCATAGTCGCGCTGGAGCATCCGGCGTTCGGCCTCGACACCGGCCAGGCCGGCCTCCAGGACGTGCCAACACTCACCTTCGACATCGGTGTACTCGCGACGTGCGAGGTCTCGTGTCGCGACACCGTAGGACGACCACAGCGAGCTGCGGCGATCCTCGAGTCGGCGGCACAGGTCCTCGAACGCGGCGATGATGTCCTCCCTACGGCACGATGCGTCCCGCATGTGTCCCTCCCAGGGTCACTTTCCCGGGTATCGGCCCACGGGGCGGGATTGTTGACGTCTTGAGCGACCACCACGATGTGCAATTCCGTCCCGACCCTGCCTACCGTTCGGAACGTCCGTTCCACGCAGGCTGAATACGACGAACTTCGAGGAATGGCCTGTTCGGTGGCCGATTCATCCATCGGGGTCAAGTTCCGTGTCGCGCGTGCCGAGTCGCCCCTCGTGGACACCTCGCCCGACCTCGATGCGCCACCGGCGCAGGACGCGCCCGACGACCGGGCGCACCTCGAGGTCGTCGGCGGCGTGGTCCGCGTCGCGCGCGGCCCCGGCGCGGGTCCTGCCGAGCTCTCGTGGGCAGCTGGCGACGTGCGCGTGACCCTCTTCGGCGAGCCGGTGGAGGGCACCACCTGCCGCGTCCTGCCGACCGCGCCGCTGCGCGTGGAACCCGTCCGCACCGAGCCGCGCAACCGGTACGTCGTGCAGGTCAGCCGCGACCGTATGGAGGCGACCCTGCGGGTCGTGCCCGAGCCCGGCACCGCGCGCACGATCGTCGAGGCGGACGCCGCTCCCCGCCTGCGGCTCACGGTCGTCGAGGAGCGCCTCGAGCCCGCGGATCCTGACCTCGCCGCCGCCATGGCGGAGCTGCAGCGTGCAGGCGTCGTGCACGGGATCGACCAGGCCGCCGTGCGAGCCGCGATCGTCCCGGGTGCCGCCGAGGCCGTCGTCGCGGTCGGCACCGAGCCCTTCGAGGGGCGCAACGGGTACCTCGAGCCGCTCGTCGACTTCGCCGCGATGCGCACGGTCGGCGTGCTCGCGGACACGCCGCTGCTGCGCCGCGTGCGCAAGCGCGACGGCATCGCCGGACGCGACGTGACGGGCCGCGAGCTGACCGTGCCGGTCGCGCGCGACGTCCGCATCCGCCCGGGCTCGGGCGTCAGCGTGGACGACCAGGGGATCATGGCCGTCGCCACCGTCGACGGGTCGCCGCACATGGATTCGGAGGGCAGCGTCGAGGTGCGGCACGAGCTCGTGCTCGAGGTGGTGGACGCCGTCTCCGGCGACATCGCCTTCAACGGCAGCGTGCGGGTGGAGGGCGACGTCGGCGAGGCCCGTCGCGTGGTCGCACGCGACCAGCTGGTGGTCGAGGGCAACGTCGACCGCGCGCGCCTCGAGAGCGGCGGGTCGATGCGCGTGGACGGGTCGATCATGTCGAGCGTCCTGCGCGCTGGTGGCGAGCGCGCAGTTGCCGCGACGATCGCCGACCGCGTGCTGGAGCTGCCGCGAACCCTCGGCACAGTGTCGGCCCAGGCGCGGCAGCTGCGCGACGTCGTCACCGCGGCCGGCAAGGACATGTCACACGCGCTCTCGGTCCAGCTCGTGCTCGAGGGCAAGCAGCGCGGCGTGCTGCCGGACCTGCTCTCCGTCGCGCAGGACCTGCGGGAGGCGGGGCCCGCGCACACGGAGGCCGCCGACCGCGCCGCGCGGTGGCACCGCATGCTCGCGACCGCCGCCAACATCGCACTGACACCCGACCAATTCGTGGCGATCCTCACCGAGATCGGGGCGCTGGCCGCCGACGTCAAGCGAGCGATCGAGGAGCCTGCCGACCTCGTGGTGAGCTACATGCAGGCGAGCGAGGCGGAGGCGACCGGCGAGGTCACCCTCGTCGGCAAGGGCATCTTCAACTCGCGGATCGTGGCGTGGAACGGCCTCGTCGCCCGGCAGTACGACGCGGTCCTGCGCGGCGGCTCGATCCTGAGCCACGGTCGCGTCCACGTGCGCGAGGTCGGGTCTCCGGCCGGCGCCAAGACGCACGTGCAGCTGGGCAAGGGCGCGAGCCTCGAGGCCGACCACGCCCACGCCGGCACCGTCGTCTCGGGCCCCGGGTACACCCACCGGTTCGTGGCCGACCGTGCCAACGTCAAGGTCGACTTCGACAGCGGCGGCTCCATGAACGTCGAGTCGCTCGCCGCCTGACGCGGGTGGTGGTCACCTCGACCGAGCCCGCCGACTGACACCGGGCGATCGCGGGGGATCAGTACTTCGGGCCGATGCCGCGGTCGCCGGGGAGCCCGGTGGTGGCGAGGTCGATGCGGATGCGGCCGCGCGAGCGGTGCAGGTCCACCTCGACCGGCGGGTCGAACATCATCCCGTCGCGGTCGTGCGTCACGCGCACGACCGGCTCGAGCGGTGCCTTCGCGTGGTTGCCGACGATCACGCCGTAGCGTCCGTCCGACAGCTGCACCGTGGCGCCGGGGCCGTACGGCGCGATGGCGGCGGCGAACGCATCCACGATCTCGGGTCGGAAGAGGCGCCCCCGGGCCTGCAGGATGAGCCGGTACGCCTCGTGCGGCTGGAAGGCGCGCCCGTCGGTGAGGTGCTCGTTGCACAGGCCCACGTACGCCTCCGCCACGGCGGCGATCTGGCCGTGGTCGTGCAGGTCGTCGCCCGCCAGCCCGCGGGGGTACCCCGAACCATCGTAGCGCTCGTGGTGCTGGGCGATGGTCACCTTGGTGAGCGGCGAGAGCTCCGATCCCTCGAGCAGCTCCAGGCCCAGCAGCGGGTGCTGCTGCATGATCGCGCGCTCGTCGGCCGTGAGCAGCCCGTGCTTGTCGCGGATCGAGTCAGGCACGGCGAGCGTGCCGATGTCCTGCAGCAGCAGCCCGACGCCGAGCTTGACCATGCGGTCCTCGACGCCGTCCTCGCGGCGCTGGCCGCGGAAGTCCTTCCACCCGTGCACGTGGAAGAACTGCTTCGCCACCGCCGAGCCGACCACGCACACGTTGAGCGCGTGCTGCATGCGCTCGCCGCCGAACAGGTTCAGGTCGCTCAGGCAGACGAGCAGGTTCCGGCGCGACGCCACCTCCACCATGATGCGCGCGATGACGGTCTCCACCTCGGCCATCTGCTGGTGGCCGATGCTCCCGTCCTCGCGTCCCATCGCCTGGAAGGCGTCCTTGAGCACGACGATGGCCTGCCGACGCGTGTCGTCGGTGAGGGGCGGCGTGGTCTCGATGCCCTGGGAGAAGTCGTCCTCGATCACGACGATGCCGACGCCCGACTTGCGCAGGCGACCCAGGATCCCCTCGGAGATCGTGACGTTCGCTGCGAGGAGCGGGATGCCTGCCGCCTCGCCCGGTGGATAGACGTGGCGTGCGGTCACCATGCCCGGTTCGATGTTGTCGATGCCGACCTGACGCACGGAGGGAGCCTACCCGACCACCTTCAGGTTCCACCGACGAGATGCCGATGGGGTGGCCATGGACGCACGAGACGATGCCCACGGCCGGTTCCCGATGCGCGCATGCCGCTTGGCCGCGCACCTCGACGGAGCCCTCGACGAGACGATGCTCGACGCGATCCAGGGCGTCTGGACCACGCTCGAGCACGCAGCGGCGGACGCTCCCGCCCACGCGCGCGCCGTACGGTCGCGCATGTTCTGGGAGAGCCTCGCTCCGGGCGGCGCTGCTGCCGCACCGGGCCTCGGCGTCACCCCGCTGGAGCTGGTTCCTGCGTGGGACGGTTCGGCCGCCGACGCGGACGACCGTTCCGAGGACGAGGCCGGCGAAGAGTTCGCGTCCGCCGAGGCTGCCTGAACGCACCGGCGCTGTTTGCAACGCGTCGCGGACGGTAGTGCGGGTTCAAGCGTCCGGCCGGAGCGGCCGATGCCCGCCGTGGCTCGCTGGACGTGAGCCGCCGGAGCCCAGCTCCGGCATCGGATTTCGACGCCACGGATGGGCGGGTTCGCAGCGGTTCGCTGCGTGCTCGCCCGTTTGCATGAAAGGCGGCACACCGCGCATGGACCTGACCGGCATCGACGCAGCGAGGAACAGCATGCACCCGACCATCGCCACCTTGGTGGAGGAGGTCCGCGACCTGCCCATGAGCATGTCCGAGACCCTGCCGGCCGTGATCGAGGCGTGTGACAACGCCGACACGTCGGTGAACGACCTGACGGCGCTGATCAGCTCCGACCAGTCGCTCGTCGCGATGCTGCTCAAGCTCGCCAACAGCGCCTACTACGGGTATGCGCGTCGCATCGAGACGCTCCCGGAGGCGATCGTCCTGCTCGGCTTCTCCACCATCAAGTCGCTGGCCATCACCGCGACGACGATGAACCTGCTGTTCCAGAGTCAGGACGAGCTGAGCGAGGTGCGCCACGAGATCTGGTCGCACTCCCTCGGTGTCGGCGTCGCCGCCCGGGCCCTGGCCCGCAAGCGCGGCAACATCCACCCGGAGAAGGCGTTCGTCGCCGGGCTGCTGCACGACCTGGGCATGATCATCCTGTCGGTCTACCGCAAGGACGACTTCCTCAAGATCCTCGCGGTGGCGCAGGACCGCGGGGTCACGTACGAGGCCGCGGAGCGCGACGTGCTCGGCTTCTCGCACGCGACGCTCGGGGCGGAGGTCGCGGAGGCGTGGAGCTTCCCGGCCACGCACTGCGAGGCGATCCGCTGCCACCACGAGCCCACGGCCGCCACGCTGCAGCCCGGCCTGGCGCAGGTGGCGCACCTCGCGGACTGGATGGTCGTCGACCTCGGTGTCGGCCAGCTCGTCGACGCCGTGCAGGACGAGCCGGACGAGGCCGCGCTGGCCGAGTTCCGCATCCCGCGCAAGGACCTGCCGCGCGTGGTGGAGAGCCTGCGGCGACTGTTCGCCGAGAGCGATGCGTTCATGCCCGAGGCCACGTCCATGCGGGAAGCGATCTAGGCGCCCCGGCGCCGACGGAGGAGATTCTGGTGGAGCTGTTCGACGTCACGTTCAAGACCCTTGACCTCGCGCTCGGCGCGGCGGGCAAGCGTCAGGAGGTGCTCGCGAACAACCTGTCGAACGTCAACACGCCGGGCTACAAGCGCCTGGACGTGAACTTCGACGGCGAGCTCGCGAAGGCCGTCGACGCGGCCCGCGGTGGCGACTCCAAGTCGCTCGACTCGCTGCGCCCCGGCATCTCCACCGACGGTTCGGTCGAGGTTCGCGCCGACGGCAACAGCGTCGACGTGGACCAGGAGATGGCGTACCTCGCGGAGAACAACATCCGCTACAACGCCCTCGTCCAGCTCACGCAGAAGAAGCTCGACACGCTCAAGTACGTGATTTCAGACGGGCGGAGGTGAGGTAGGCCATGGGTATGTTCGACAGCATGCACGTCAGTGCCAGTGGCCTCGCGGCCGAGCGCCTGCGCATGGACGTCATCTCGCAGAACCTCGCCAACGCGAACTCCACGCGCGGGCCGGACGGGCAGCCGTACCGGCGCCACGAGGTCATCTTCCGCGCCACCGACGTCGGTGCGACGGCGGGCACGAGCGGCGCCTCGGGTGCCCGCGGCGTCACCGACAGCGGCATGCACGGCGTCGAGCCGGTGGCCATCGTCGAGGATCCCTCGGCGCTGCGCTCGGTCTACGACCCGTCGCACCCGGACGCGGACGAGAACGGCTACGTCTTCTACCCCAACGTGAACCCCGTCACCGAGATGGTCGACATGATGACCGCCACGCGTGCCTACGAGGCCAACGTCACCGCCATGAACGCCGCCAAGAACATGGCGCTCAAGGCCCTGGACATCCTGAGGTGATCTGAATGGCCATCGGCGGAATCGGAGCAGGGATCGGCGGCGGGCTCACCCCGTTGCTCGACCAGATCAAGGGCGCCACCAAGGCGACCGGCGCGACGGAGGGCACCGAGGGCACCTCGGGCGCCGGCAGCTTCGCGGACGTGCTCAAGAGCAAGCTCACCGACCTCAACGCCTCGCAGAACGACGCGAGCAAGGCCTCCGAGGACATGGCCACCGGCCGCGTCGACGACGTCGCCCAGACCATGCTCCGCATCGAGCAGGCCAACGTCTCCCTCCAGATGGCGACCCAGGTCCGCAACAAGGTGATCGAGAGCTACCAGGAAATCATGCGCATGCAGATGTAGGCGTGACGCCGTGCGGCACTGGATGCTGCGTCGTTGCTCCTCGGGGTCGCCTCGACGTACTTGAGTACGCCTTCGGCCGCCCCCTCGTCACACTCCTTGCCCCAGCACAGCACGACGCCCCGCCCCGGATTCGAGGTGGGGCGTTGTCGCGTGCGGGGCGCGTGATGCACATTGGCTCGGAATGTCGGGCGACACGTGTACAAGGCGGCGTTTCGCCGCCCTGTGCACCCTCGGCGCGCAGCGCCTCGAGGGATGCGCCGGTGACGCGGGGCGGAGGAGTGCGTCACAGGAGTGCCGGGATGCGGCGAATCCGTGACGCACTTCGTGGTGGGGCGCCGGGCGTGTCGTGGGCAGGGCGGCGTTCCGCCGCCTGTGTGCCCTCGGCGCGCAGCGCCTCGAGGGATGGGCCGGTGACGCGGGGCGGGGGAGTGCGTCACAGGAGTGCCGGTATGCGGCGAATCCGTGACGCACTTCCGGGCGTCACTGCTCACGGCGCCGGAATCGCAGATGTGACACTTTTGTCACAGAGCGTTTGGCGGTTGCATGCAATCGTGGGTCATGGCAGCCGACCCCTCCGATCAGCGACCCGACGCGCGGATCGCAACCATCGCTGGGATGCAGTACGGGATCGTCACGTTGTGGCAGCTCCTCGATTGCGGCCTGACCTCGAGCAGCGTTCGACGCCGGGTCGCGGCCGGCCGACTGCATCGCATCCACCCGCGGACGTTCGCGGTCGGTCACACGGACCTCTCGTTCGAGGCACGCGTGATCGCAGCAACCCTTGCGGTCGGAGCAGGCGCGGCGGCTGCGGGACTGTGTGCCGCGACGATCTGGCGCGTCTCGCGGTTCGGTGTCCCCGAGGTCGAAGTCCTCGCGCCTCGGCGACACCGCGGGCTCGACCGCGTCGTGGTGCGTTCCTCTCGATCGTTCCCGCGCGGTGACCGGACGATCCGGCGCCGCATCCCGATCACCACGATGACGCGCACGATCGTCGATCTCGCCGACGTGTTGACCGCACCAGCTCGCATACGTGCTTCACGAGGCAGCATTTCGCGGATTGCTCGACGTCCGCGGTGTCGAACGAGCCATCTCGATCCATCGCAACCGCCGTTCGAATCCCACGCTGGTGCGTGCGTTCGAGCTGCACAGGGCGGTGAGTGCCGGGACTCGCAGCCGGCTGGAGGACCGGTTCCTGCGCCTCCTGTTCGCGGCAGGGCTCCCCGAGCCCGACGTGAACATCGACGTGCCGGTCCTCGATGGTGCGGTTCGCGTCGACTTCTCC
>JAOPYS010000239.1 GCA_025964465.1 Thermoleophilia bacterium | reverse complement strand
ACATGGGCATCTACGTCGGCGGTGGCAGCTTCGTGCACGCGCCGCGCACGGGCCGGACGGTGACGGTCGAGAGCCTCTCGAACTACAGCATCGTCGCGATCCGGCGCATCTGACGCCGCCGTGCGCGCCGCACGCCCGACCTGCGTGAACCCCGCTGGTCCGTCGACCAACCGTACGTGATGCGTCGACGATCCCGGATCCGCGCCGCCCTCGTCGCCCCGTGCGTGTCGTTGGCGGTGCCGGCGGTCGCGCAGGCGCACGGCATCCAGGGGCGGGCCGACGTGCCCGTCCCGCTCGTCGCGTTCTACTGGGCCGCCGCGGCCGTGCTGGTCGTCTCCTTCGTCGGCCTGGCGGTCGGGTGGCGCCGGCCGCTCCTCGCGCGCGCGCTCGCGCGCGGGAAGACGATCGACGCTGCGCGCGATCGTCGATGGGTTCGGGTCCTGGGGTGGGTCGCCGGCGCGGTGTCGTTCGTGCTGCTGGCGCTGGTGTTCGCGACCGCGGCCTTCGGCTCGACCGAGCTCAACGACAACCCGGCGCCGATCGCGGTGTTCGTGGTGTGGTGGATCATGGCCCCGGTGCTCGCCGCCATCGGGCCCGACTGGTGGCGCGTCGCCCACCCGGTGGGATGGCTCGCGCGCGTGCTCGGCGTGCCGTCGCGTCGCGCGGCGTGGCCACGGCGCCGCGGCGTCTGGTTCGCCGTCGTCGGCATCCTCGTCTTCGACTGGCTCGAGCTCGTGTATCCGACCGGCGCGGACGTCCATCTCATCGCCGCGCTCGTCGCGGGCTGGAGCGTGGTGACGCTCGCCGGCATGGTGACGTGGGGCGTCGACACCTGGCTCGACCACGGCGAGCCGTTCACCGTCTACACCGGCCTCGTCCACCGGCTCTCGCCCGTGCACGTCGGTCGAACGGCCGACGGGCGCCTGCGGCTCGTCACGCGCCGCCCACTCGCGGGCCTGTCGGCGATGCCGACCCCGCCCGGCACGGTCGCGCTCGTCTGCCTGCTGATCGGCACGGTCAGCTACGACGGCCTGAGCCGCACGGTGTGGTGGAAGCTGCGCCTGGGCAACGGCAGCGCCCGCCTGGCCGAGCACGGGTTCTCGGCCGACCACGCGCAGCAGGTGTTCGGCACCTTCGGGCTCGTGACGATGTCGCTCATCGCGCTGGGCGCCTTCCTGGCGGCGGCCGAGCTCGCCCGCCTCGTGGGGCGGCTGCCGCGACGCACCCGCTTCGGCTCGACCCCCGCGGCCTTCGCACCGTCGCTCGTGCCGATCGCCCTCGCCTACGTCGTCGCGCACTACGCCTCGTACGTCTGGTACCAGTCACAGCGACTCATCCCGCTCGCGAGCGACCCCTTCGGGACGGGCGCGAACCTGTTCGGCACGCTCGACTACGCGATCGACTACTCCACGCTCTCCTCCAACGCCATCTGGGCCATCCAGATCGGGGCGATCGTGGTCGGTCACGTGCTCGGCCTCGTGCTCGCCCACGACCGCGCCCTCGAGATCGAGGCGGACCATCCCGCCTCCCGCGGGGTACGGTCGCAGTGGCCGATGCTCGCGCTGATGGTGCTCTACACGGTCGGCGGCCTCTACTTCCTCTCGGAGGGTCTCAATGCGTGACGACAACCAGCAGCAGGACGAGGGAGCGGACGAGGCCGAGGGCGGCGCAGGACGCGGCTGGAAGATCGCCGCGGGCGTCGCGGTGCTGGCAGCTGCCGTGTCGATCGGCGTGCTCGGGTCGCTGCTGCTGGGCGGCTCCGACGCCAAGCCCAAGGCGGACGTGCGGGCCTGCATCATCAAGGACCGCAACTTCACCGGGAACGACGTGCCCAAGGCCGAGGCAAAGCTCGAGCGCAACGACGGCACGGTGCTGGTGACCGGCAACGGGCGCGGGCTGGACTGCCCGCGCAAGGGCGACCACGTGCGCACCGGCCTGATCCAGGGGTCCTCCGACACCGGCTTCGAGTTGCGCGCCGTGATCGGGCCCGACCGGGGCAAGCGCCTGAACTTCGAGGTGCGGAAGCCCGACAAGCCCTACATCGACATCGCCCACGGGCAGCTGCACGCGTCGCTCGGCCAGCCCGTCCGGATCTACACCCGCAAGGTCGATGGCAAGGAAGTCGTCGTGTACATGGACGATGCGGGCCCGCTCTGACCTGCGCGCCCCCTAGGATCGCCGGCATGGACCTCCGCCGCCTCGCACTTCCCCCGACACTCATCGCAGCCGCCTGCCTGGCGCTCGCCGGATGCGGCGGTGGATCCGGCGACTCGAAGGATTCGAGCACGGGCGACGCCGGGAGCCTCCAGCACGTCGACGGCACGCTCGCGGCCGCCGGCGACGGCTTCACCGTCACACCCAAGGGCAAGGATCCGATCACCTTCACCGCGGGGCCGGCCGTGCAGCCCGCCGCACTGCGCGCGCTCGAGGCATCGGGCGCGAAGGCGCACGTCACCTACCGCGAGCAGGCGGGGGCCGACCCGGTCGCCGCGTCGGTCGCGGCGGCACCGGAGATCGACGCGAGCCTCGCCTCCTACGAGGGGCAGGTGAAGGCGGTGTCGAGCACCTCGATCACGCTCGACGGCGCCGACGGAGCGCGCACGTTCCGGATCGAAGCCGACGACCGCGAGGCGTTCGACGTGGCGCACATCAAGGAGCACAAGGCGGAGGGCTCGGCGATCCGCGTGTACTACCGACCAGCAAGTGGCGACTACCCAGCAGCCGCCGCGGCATACGAGGACGCATCATGAACTTCTTCCACGCGGTCGTGCTCGGGCTCGTGCAGGGCCTCACCGAGTTCCTGCCGATCAGCAGCAGCGGCCACCTGCTGATCGTGCCCAAAGCGCTCGGCTGGGGCGACCCGGGCGCGGCCTTCACGGCGATCATCCAGCTGGGCACGATGCTGGCCGTGCTCGCGTACTTCCGCGAGGACCTGGGCCGGATCTTCTCCGGGGCCTGGAAGGAGTTCCGCCGCCGCGACGGCCAGCACGCGGAGGAGCTGCGCCTGTTCACGATGGTCGCGCTCGGCACCGTGCCGATCGCCATCCTGGGCATCGTCCTCAAGGACCAGATCTCGCACGGCGCCCGCAACCTGCACCTCGTCGCCATCGCGCTGATCGTGTTCGGGCTCGTCATGGAGCTCGCCGATCGCTTCGGCCCCGAGCGGGAGGAGCTCGACCAGCTGACGGTGCCGCGCGGCGTGCTGGTGGGCGTCGCACAGGCGCTCGCGCTCGTCCCGGGCGTGTCGCGGTCGGGCGCGACGATCAGCATGTCGCGCGCGCTCGGCCTCAAGCGCCAGGACGCAGCGCGCTTCTCCTTCCTCCTGTCCATCCCCGCCGTGGTGCTGAGCGGGCTGTTCGAGCTGCGCGACGTCGGCAACGGCGTCGACCTGGCCCCCACGCTCGTCGCCACCGTGGTGGCCTTCGTCACCGGGTACGCATCGATCGCCTTCCTGCTGGGCTACCTAGGCCGGCACGGGCTCACGGTCTTCACGGTCTACCGCGTGGCGCTCGGCATCGCCGTGCTCGCGCTGGCCTGACCCACGGGCGGCGGCCGGATCCGGCCCCGCACCCCCCGTGACCTCGACACGCGTCGGTAGCGAATGTGTACCATGCCCGCTTATGCGACCGACCCTGCAGTCCCTGCAGCCGACGCACGCAGCTTCGACCGTTGCGCTTGGCTCCTTCTCCGCCCTGCGCGCACGCTCGACCTTCGCCGTGATCCTCGTGATCGCAGCGGCTGCGTTTGCAACCCTTGCCTCGGCTCCCCACTCCGCCCACGCGACCTCCCTCGCCGACAAGCAGGCCCAGGCGGCCGAGCTCGATCGACAGGTGAACAAGATCGAGCGTCGCTACGACGACCTCCAGGAGCGCTGGCGGGGAGCGACGTACGAGCTCGAGCAGATCCGCCAGGACGTGCAGGAGGCCCACGGCGACGTCGTGGCCACCCAGCGTGAGCTGCGCGGCGCCAAGCGTCGCCTCGCGGTGCGCGCATCGGTGATCTACCGCACGGGTGGCGGCGCGGGTGACTTCGCGGAGCTGGCCTCGGCAGGATCGGTGACGGCGTTCTTCGACCGCATCGAGACCATCCGGCGCGTGGGCGACCAGGACTCCAACGTCCTCGTCAAGGTCGAGACGCTCAACGCGAAGATCGTGCGCAAGGAGCGGGCGCTTCGCGAGGCCAAGGTCAAGTCGGCCAAGGCCGTCGCGCGGGCGAACGCCGCGAAGGAAGCGATGGGCAAGGTCAAGGCCGAGCGCCTGGCCAAGCTCGACTCGGTCAACTCCGACATCCTGGCGATCATGGAGGAGCAGCGACGCGTCGCTGCCGCCAAGGCCGCCGCGGCGGCGCGCGAGACCGCGGCGCTGGCGCAGGTCTCCGAGACGAGCCAGCCCACGCGTGGTGGCGGCAGCGGCGGTGCCGGTGGCACCGACGGCGGCACGGCTGACGGCGGCGGTGGCTCGCAGTCCTCGGGCGGATCCGGGTCCGGCGGCGGCGCCTCCGTGCCCCTGCCCCCCGGCAGCGGCTCGGCCGCGGCGGCTGCGAGCGCGGCAATGTCCAAGCTCGGCTCGCCCTACGTGTGGGCGGCCTCCGGCCCCGATACGTTCGACTGCTCCGGCCTCGTCGTGTGGGCGTTCGCCCAGGCGGGTCGCGGCGGCATGCCGCACTCGTCCTATGCACTGGCGGGGATGGGCGTGGACGTGCCGATGGACCAGCTGCAGGTCGGTGACCTCGTCTTCGGCTCCGGTGACGGGCACGTCGGCATCTACGTGGGTGGCGGCAGCTTCGTGCACGCGCCGCACACGGGCGACGTGGTCAAGGTCACGTCGCTCTCCGACTACGGCATGGCCCACG
>JAOPYS010000469.1 GCA_025964465.1 Thermoleophilia bacterium | reverse complement strand
TCCTTCCGGGCGTACTCGTGACCGGCGGTCGAGTCCGCTGCGTTCGATCAGCGAACAGTACGGATTCGTGGGATTGGACTACTTTATAGTAGTTTGATGCCTCCTCGCTCGCGTGTCCTTCACTGCTTCCTCGCTGCGGCGACCTTCGCTGCGCTCGCCGCGCCGCTCGCCGCGCACGCCGCCCCCGGGGACCTCGACACGACGTACGGGACCGGAGGCCGCGTCATCGAGTCCCTCGGGACCAGCGTCGCTGCCGTGATCCCGGTCGGTGACGGGACGGCCCTCGTCGCAGGCACCTACACCGACCCGTCATCCGGGATCTCGACCATGTGGGCATCGCGTCGAACCGTCACGGGCGCGCCCGACGCCACGTTCGGCGGGGCGAACGACTCGTGGGCCATCGTGTCCTTCGCCACCCTCTCCTGCAACTCCGTCACCGGCACCGATGCGGTGCGCACGAGCGATGGTGCGCTGCTCATCGCAGGCACGTGCACCCGCGGGGGCGACCAGCACATGGCGGTCGCCCGCCTGACCCCAGCGGGCGTCCCCGATCCCGGCTTCGGGACGAACGGGCGAGTGCTGCTCGAGTTCAGCGACGACCCAACGGACCTGAGCAGCGAAGCGAACGCGATCGCACTCACCCACGACGGCGCCCACGCACTGGTCGGAGGTCAGGCGAGCACCAGCTACGCGGCTTCCGGCGATGCGTCGGTCCGGAGCATGGCCCTGGTCCAGATCGACGCGGTCACGGGTGCCGTCGCCTCGCTCACTGGTCAGGACAGGCGGACCTACCCATTCGCAGGCGTCGGCAGTGCCAAGCGACCGTCTCGGATCGAGGACCTCGTGGTCAACTCGGACGGGACGATCGCTGCGACGGGGCAGGTCGAGCAGCCGTTCGCCCGCGGGGTGCTGCGCCTGCTGGGCGGCGGCGACTACGACCCCCGGTTCGGGGGCGAGGCCCCACTGAGCGTCGGGCAGGCGACGTACGGCTACGGCACTTCCGACTACGCACAGGGAATCGCCGTCCTGCCGAACGGCAGCATGGTCGTGGCCGGGTCCACCGAGAGCCGCCCGCGCCTCTCGGTGGTGATCCCGTCAGGGGCGACGCACTTCGCGGAGGCGGCGAGCACCACGCCGGGCGCTTCGACCGCGGTCGAGCTCGATGACAGCGGTCGCCAGTACGTCACGGGCTGGCGCTTCGAGGGCGGCATGCGCGCGTTCGTTGAGCGACGGAGCGCCGACGGCTCCCTCGCGTTCGATGCCTCCTTCGGTGGCGCTGGGCGGGTCGATGTCGGATTCCCCGGCGCCGCCGTCGGCACGGCCCTCGCACTCGACGGCAACCGGGGGCTGCTCGTCGGCGGTTTCACCATCGATGACCAGAACCGCCAGACGGCCGTGCTCGCACGCCTGCTCACCGCAGATGCGACGGTGGCGCCGGACCCGCAGACGCCCGTCACCCCTCCGACCACGAGCCCGCCGCCGCCGATCCAGCGGGTCGTCACCGACACCGTCGCGCCGATCGTCACCGTCACCGATCCGGTGGGAGGCTCCGTGCGGCGCAGCGGCGAGTGGAACTTCGCGGGTGCCGCGGATCCGACGGGCACGCCCTTGGTCCGCGTGTACCTGTACCGGTCCGGTGCAGCCACGGCGATGGCCGAGCTGCCGACGTCGACCGGCTCCTCGACCCGCTGGTCGATCGCCGGGCCGCACGGCCAGGTGCTCGCCGACGGCACCTACGAACTCGAGGCCGTGCAGGTCGACGCCGCAGGCAACGTGGGCCGCTCCGGGCGCGTGAAGTTCCGGGTCGACCTGCCCCGGAAGAAGCCGACCAACCCGTCGACGATGAAGGTCGTGGGGCGGTTCGCGGTCGACCAGGTGATCGGCGTCACGAGCTCGAGCCCGTGGTCGCCGGCGACCGGCGTCAGCCTGAGCTACCGGTGGGAGCGGTGCCGCTCCGCTGCGAGCGTCACCTGCGCGGCGATCCCGGGCTCGTTCGCCCGGTCCGCGACGTACCAGCTGGAGGCGGCCGATGCCGCACGCTGGGTCCGTGTCCTCGTGACGGCCCGGACCGAGGCGGGCGCGACCGTGAAGACCTCCGCGACCGCGGGTCCCATCACCGCCGAACCGCGTCCGCCACGGCTGGCCTCCGGGCACCCCGTGATCGAGGGCCGTGCGGCCGTCGGCCAGACCCTGACCGCGCGGACGGGGACCTGGACGGGCATCCCCGCGCCGAACGTCTCCGTGTCGTGGCAGCGCTGCACGTACTTCGGCGTGTGCCGACAGGTGTCGACCGGCGGCTCGTACCGGATCCAGGAGCAGGACACGGGACACCGCCTCCAGGCGACGGTCACCGCGGTCAACACCGCCGCGTGGAACAGCGTGACCACCGCCGGGACGGCCTTCGTCGAGGCCAGCCCGCTCGACGACCGACACGACCGGATCATCGCCTCCTACCGACAGGCGTTCGGTGATTCCCCGACCTCGGCGGAGGTCGCGTACTGGCTGACACGCGGCAACCTGAGCGTGCAGCAGCTGGTCGAGTTCCATCGCCAGGGCCTGCGCACCGATCGCACGCTCGCATCGAGGGCCATGCGGAACGCCTACGTCCAGGCGTACGGTCACGCACCGAACGACAACCAGGCTCGGGTGGGCCAGACCACGCGCGACGTCGACGCGATCATGCGCACGGGGCAGACGTACGACGAGCTGGTGCCAGTGCTCGGACGGCGGCTGGCCCAGCAGGCGTTCGACAAGGTCTACTTCTGGGACCCGAGCTTGCGCAGGGG
>JAOPYS010000231.1 GCA_025964465.1 Thermoleophilia bacterium | reverse complement strand
GGCAGCAGCGGCATCAGGCTCGACGACCACAGCCCGGCGTCGCCCTCGACGAAGGTGACCTCCTTCACCGACAGCTCGGCGAGCACGTCGTCGGTCCAGCGCGCGAAGAGCTCCTCGAGCGTGCGGCTGGTGTCGCCCTTGCCGGGGCGTCGGTGCACGAGCACCGAGCGCAGCGGCTGGCGCAGCTTCAGCTTGGAGGACGCGCGTGCGGCGCGGCCGAGCGCGAGCACGCGCTGCACCGAATCGACCTCGGTCAGGAGCGGGTCGGCCGCGAGCGCGGCGTCGGGCGTGGGCCACGGCACGAGGTGCACGCTGTTGGCCTCGGCGCCGTCCGCGCCGGCGGCCTCGAGCGGGCCGCCCACGAGCGTGCGCCACAGGCCCTCGGCCAGGAACGGCATGACGGGTGACAGCACCCGTGCCGTGGTGGCCAGCGCCGTCCACAGCGCGCCGTACGCCTGGTCGCGGTCGGCCTCACCCAGCTCGGCCTTCCAGAACCGGCGTCGCGAGCGGCGCACGTACCAGTTGGACAGCTCCTCGAACCAGCCCTCGACGGCACGCGTGTAGGCGGGGGTGTCCCATCGACCCAGTGCGGTCGAGGTCTCCGTCACGAGGTCGTGCACGCGCGCGACGAGCCACCGGTCCAGCGGGTGCTCGAGGCCGGCGGCGTCGACCACGCCCTCCTCCTGCACCGCGGCGAGCTGCGCCGCGCTCGGGCGCCACCCGTCGGCGTTCGCGTACTGGGTGAGGAAGGAGGCGACGTTCCAGAGCGTCAGGAAGCGCTTCTTGATCTCCTGGCCCGGGCCGTAGCCGAAGTTCAGGTTCTGGGCGGGGTTCTGCGCGGCGTACTGCCAGCGCATGATGTCGGCGCCCATCTGCTCGACCGCGTCGTCGAACCAGATCGCGTTGCCCCAGCTCTTGTGCATCGCGCGGCCGTCCTCGGCGTTCACCTTCTCGTAGGCGACGACGCGCTTGTACGGGGCTCGACCCTGGTCGTCGAGCACGACCGACATGAACAGCTGCGAGTAGAACCACAGGCGGATCTGCTCGCGCATCTCGAGCACGAGGTCTGCCGGGAACCACTTCTCCCACTCGGCGTGGGAGGGGAGCTTCGCGGTGGAGAGGCCCTCGCTCGCGCCGTTGGCGTACATGCCGCCCAGGCCCTCGGCGATCTCCTCGCTCCGCCACCCCATGGTCGCGAAGGGCACGATGCCGGCGTCGAGCCAGCAGTCGCCGACTTCGGCCACGCGCTCGAGGAGCCTGCCGGTCTCGGGGTGTCGCACCTCGATGTCGTCGATCCAGGGGCGGTGCAGCTCGGGCAGCGCGTCGACCGCCTCCGGGTTCACGGCCACCTCGCGCAGGTGCGCCTTGGAGCGCACGACGAAGATCGGCGCTTCCTCATCGGTCGGGTCGCGGTAGAACGGCAGCGGCAGGCCCCAGTAGCGCTTGCGCGAGATGCACCAGTCGCCCATGTTGTTGAGCCAGTCCTCCATCCGCTTGCCGTAGAAGGAGGGGCTCCACTCCACCTCGCGGTTGGCGGCCTTCATCGGCTCGCGCACCTCGTCGCAGGCGATGAACCACTCGTCGACGAGGCGGAAGATCAGCTCGGTCTGGCAACGCCAGCACGACGGGTAGCGATGGTCGATCGTGCCCGAGCGCACGAGCAGGCCCTGCTGCTTGAGGTCACCCACGACGACGTCCTTGGCGTCATGGGTGGACAGGCCGGTCAGCTCGCCGAAGCCCTCGAAGAACAGGCCCGCCTCGTCGACGGGCACGACCGCCGGCAGCCCCTCGGTCTGGCCCAGCTCGTAGTCCTCCGCGCCGCAGCCGGGCGCGATGTGCACGATGCCGGTGCCGTCGTCGAGTGACACCTCGTCCCACGCGAGCACGCGCCACACGTCGGCGCGCTGCTCGAGCGCCTTGGCGCGGGCCTTGCTGTCACCGGGTACGCACGGGGCCTCGCCCCCGGCGGAGCCGGGCAGGTGCGCGAACGGACCGCGGTAGCGCCAGCCGACGAGCTCGCTGCCGGGCTTGGTGTCGAGCACCGTGGCGTCTTCGCCGAACACCGCAGTGACACGGCCGGCGGCCATCCACAGGTTGAGCCCGTCGCGCTCCACGAGCGCGTACTGCGCGCCCGGGTTGACCGCGGCGGCGACGTTCGCCGGCAGCGTCCACGGCGTGGTCGTCCAGATGCAGACCGCCTCGCCCTCGTGCGCGGGGTCGGTCAGGGGGAAGGCGACGTGCAGCGAGGGGTGCACGACGTCCTTGTAGGAGTCGAGCATCTCGTGCTGCGACAGCGAGGTGCCGCAGCGCGGGCACCACGTCATCGGTCGGTGGCCGACGTACAGCCACCCCTTGTCGTGGCAGCGCGCGAGGAACTCCCAGATATAGGAGATGTTCGTGTCGGACAGCGTGTAGTAGTCGTTGTCCCAGTCCATCCACTGGCCCAGGCGCTGCGACTGGCGCGTCTGCACCTCGGAGTACTCGGCGACGCGGGCGCGGCAGGCGGCGCTGAACTTGTCGAGCCCGTACGCCTCGATCTCGGGCTTGGAGTTGAGCTGGAGCTGCTTCTCGACCTCGACCTCGACCCACAGGCCCTGGCAGTCGAAGCCGTTCTGATAGCGCTGGTCGAACCCGCGCAGCGCGTGCCAGCGCTGGTACACGTCCTTGAGCGACCGGCCCCACGCGTGGTGCACGCCCATGGGGTTGTTCGCGGTGATCGGGCCGTCGACGAACGAGAAGACCGGGCCGCCCGAGTTGCGCTCGCGCAGCCGCTCGAAGGTGCGGTGCTGCTCCCACACGCCGAGGATGTGCTGCTCGATCGCCGGGTGGTCCGGCTTCGGCGGCAGGGTCTCGAACGGGGTGGGTGCTGCGGGTGCGTCGCTCATGCGCACGATTCTACCGAGCGCTCCTAGCTCGCCCCGCCCGATCGGCACGACGCGGCACTCCCTACATCACGCCGTCGGGCGGGATGCCGAGGTAGTTGATCGCGAAGGAGGTGATCTCCTGGAACGCCGGTGCAGCCACGTCACCACCGTAGTAGCCGTTCTTGGGCTGGTTGACGACGACCAGCGTCACGAGCTGCGGGTTGTTGGCGGGCACGAAGCCCACGAACGAGCCGTCGTACGCACCCGGGATGTAGCCGTGGCTGCCCGCCACCTGCGCCGTGCCGGTCTTGCCCGCGACCGAATACCCGTCGATCTTCGCCTTGTGCCCCGTGCCCAGGTCGCCGGTGACGACGTTGCCGAACAGGTTGCGCATGATCGCGGCGGTCTTCGCGGACAGCACGCGGCGGCGCGGGTAGGCGGTCGCGGGCTCGTCACCGATCCGCTGCAGCAGGTGCGGCTGCACGAGCACCCCGTCGTTGGCGATCGCGGCGTAGGCGGACGCCAGCTGGATCGGGGTCACGGAGATGCCCTGGCCGATCGGGATGTTGCCGATCGACACGTCGCTCCAATCGCTGGTCGACAGCATCTGTCCGATCTCCTCGCCGGGGAAGTCGATGCCGGTGGGCGCGCCGAAGCCGAACCTCGAGATCCACTGGTTGATCGCCTTCTTGCCGCCGCGGTTCGCGGCGATCAGCTGCGCGAGCCGGATCGTGCCGATGTTGGAGCTCTCCTCCAGGATGTCGCTGACCGAGAGGCGGACCGGGCCGCGCACGTGCGACTCCTTGACGGTGCAGGTCTTCTCGTCGTCGCAGAACTTGAGCTTGTACGGCAGGTCGAACTTCGTGGACGGGGTGACCAGGCCCTCCTCCAGCGCAGCGCTGACGGTGACGATCTTGAAGGTGGAACCGGGCTCGTAGCTGCTGCTGATCACGCGGTTCTTGCGAGCCTTGGCGCTGGCGCGGCCCCAGTTGACCGGGTTGACGCCCGGCACGCTCGCGCTCGCGAGGATCTCGCCCGTGCGCGGGTTGAGCACGATGGCGGACGCCGAGTCCGCGTCATACGCACGCATGGTCTTGAGCAGGACGCGCTCGGCCTCCTGCTGGATGACGCGGTCGATCGTCAGCCGCACGTCCTTGCCGTCGTGCTCGCGCTGGAGCTTGAGCACGTCGATCGGGATGCCCTGCGGGTCGCGCAC
>JAOPYS010000467.1 GCA_025964465.1 Thermoleophilia bacterium | reverse complement strand
GACGAAGCTGGTCGGCGAAGACGGGCGAGTAGAAATTGAGCGCGAGCACGGGCAGGTCCCCTCTGGATCTGGACCCGGCGAGACTAGCAGGCAGGCGCGAGCGCGGCCGCCCCCGCGCGCGGGCGCGTGCACGCGCGTGAAGACAGCCGGCGCGGCCTCGGGCGATGTATCAGGACACCCGCCACACGAGCCATCGCGTCACGCCAGGGGCGTACATGTCGTGGGCGGCCACACGCAGCTGGAGACGGTATGTCCCAGGGCCCGCGAGCTTGGCCGGCACGAACAACCCGCCAGACAGCGGCAACTTCGCTGTCCCCCCGACCCACCGGACCCACTTCCTGCCCTGCCGACGCTCGAGCGTGATCGTCGCGCGCTGCGGTTTCTGGGATGGCGAGTACAGCCAAAAACGGATGCCGAATCGCCGCTTCGCGGCGCACGGATGCGAGACCGAGGCCCCACACGCCGTGATCCGCCACGTGGGCCCCAGACCGTACAGGCGAAGTCGAAGCGGCTCCTTGACCGTCAGGACGGCCACCTTGGCCCCCGCTGCTCGGTAGTCGCGGAACCGCGCGACGACCGAGCAGGTGACACCGAACTCCACGACGTCGTCATGCCCGAGGATCTTGGTGCGCTCGGTCCCCCCGCCGCTCCATGCATAGGAGACCGAGTCGGGAAGGACGTTCCATCGAGGAGGGATGCACGTCAGGACACGGCCGATCCGAGCCACGCCCTCGATTCGCCCCTTCGACACCTGCTTCGGTGGGGATCCCAGCAGATGGACGCGGGCAGTCACGGGACGCTGGCCCACCCGCCCCTGGATGTCGAGGTCCTGACCGGGCTCTCCAGTGTGCACGGCATTGAGCTCGAAATACCCTGGCCTCCCGCCCAAGGCCGTGGCAAGGACGGAGCCCTCAGGGTGGCTGCTGGATACGAGGAGGAGCGACAGGCCGAGGTCCGAATTGGCGGACGCGGTGCCATTCGTCACGTCCGACCGATCATCCGTGCTGACGATCCGCGGCTCGAGAGCGTCGACCAGCGTATCCGACGCGACCGCGCCGCCAACAGTGGGGCACTCCTGGATCGGACAGTCCACGTAGTTGGACTCGATCGCGGCTGAGCGCGGCACGTCGAACCAGATCGGCGGGCTCGCATCACCTGTGACGAAGTCATTCCCGCTGAGCTGGACACCTTCCGTCCCGGGGATTCCCTCCCCCGAGATCCGGATCGAGCGCGCGAGGCGCACGAAGTGCGATCCCCCGACGACGAGGGCCTGAAATGAAGCGCCTCCCGTTTCGATCCCTGTGCTTCCGGCACGTCCCGCACCGTCGAATGTCGCGCCAGTGGCCGTGAAGGACGACATGGCCCCAAGCCGGATCGCCGTGCCGCCCTCGGGCACTGTCACCCGAAGCTGCTCAGCCGCCACCTGGCTCCGCTCGGCGAGCTCGAGCCCCACTGGCGCTTCCAGAACGTCAAGGCCGTGGCTGATCGCGATGCTGGCGCCGGCAGCTCCGGGAGCAATCCTGATGCCTGCCTCGACTGGAGCCTCGACGACGGTCGCACTCATCGCCACGTCGGACCCACTTCCGATGAGCATGCCCACCGAACCACCGTACGTGCGGGCGTCGCTGATCGCCGCCGTCGTGGATGTGTGGTGGACGTCGGGAACGGAGAACTCGACGGCCGGCGAGCTCGGCGAGCCCGACTTGACGATCACATGGCGCAGCTCGGAGTGTGCCCCCACCGTCACCGCCGGGGTCCCCGCGTCGCCCACGACCGTGACCTGCGGAATCGCCCCGGGCTCTGCCACGGCGTCCACCGCGCCGATGAGATCGACGCCCCGCTCCAGACGTACCGAGCCGACATAGGTGCCGGCCCCGACCATCACGGTCCCCGAGTCCGGAGCGGCGTCGACAGCGGGTTGGATCGCGGTGAAGTCGCACCCGCCCCCACACACGGACGATGCTCCCGCCGACGGGACCAACGCGAGAACGGCAAAGACGGCGAGGATGATGAGCGCGGATGGGCGACAGGTCATGCCGCAGTACTATCGGCACCCCTGTCCCGCAACTGAGCTGCCGGTCTACCTCCGGCCGAGCGCACTCTCACCGTGAAGACAGTGAGGGGCCGGCTGCTGCCGACCCCTCGCTGACTGAACTGCCATGGAGCCCTAGAGCTCGGAGGTCACTCGGGAGACGAGGAGGTTGCCCCCGCCCCAGGTGAGGCTCTGGCCGCCGGCCTCGACGCCCCCGCGCGCGACGGCGCGGAGCGTCACGTCCGTGTCGTCCTTGGTGATCGTGACCACGGTCGTCGCGTTCGTCTGGGCGAGGTTGTTCGAGTTCGTCGGGATGTCGCCGCTGAACAGCACGCTGCCGTACTGTGCACCGTCGACGAACAGGCCGACGGCACCGAAGTCGTCGACCTGGGAGTTGTTGCCCACGTAGCTCTGCAAGCTCAGGAACTGCGCCGTCCCGCTGACGAGGTAGGTGCCCTTGTCGAGGGTCACGCCGACGAGCTTGGTACCCGGCGACGCGTTGCTCGGCGACGAGACCGCACCGTTGGGATCGACGCGCTCGACCGTCACCACGTGCTGGTTCTGGTGCGCCGCGTCGCCCGCGGGAGTCGTCTCGTTGGCAACCACCACGAGGCCCTGGTCACCCTGTGCGCCCTTGTCACCCTTGTCGCCCTTCGCGCCATCCTTGCCTGCCGCGCCGGCCTCGCCCTTGGCGCCTGCGGCGCCGTTCAGGCCGTTCGCACCGGCCGCGCCGGAGGCACCGCCGCCCTGGGCCGCGATGCCGCTGCGCGCTGCCTTGATGAGGTTGAGCTTGGCGCCGCGCGAGATGTCGACGTAGCCGACGCCTCCGTTCTTGAGGTCGACGGAGGTCACCGTGCCGTACTGGATCTGCGAGCTGGTGATCTGCGCCGTGGCGAAGGCGGTGCCGCTGGCGGCCACCACGATCGACGTGACCCAGAGGCCGGCGGTCAGGACGGTGCGGCGGGTGCGCGAACCGGGGGTGAGCTTCATGGGAGGACCTTCCGTGGTGCTGGGGGAGGAGGAGGCGGACGACGTCCGTGTCGTGCCATGGGACCGTGAATGGTCCGTACGGTCAAGGGCAATGACCATATGCAGTCTCGCACAGACCGTTCGATCTCGAGGCAGTTCCTCAGGCAGAGCGCGAATCACGCGCGGCGAGGATCTCCGCCGCCTTGAGCGCCAGCTCGCGCTCGCCGGGGTAGGTGAGCTCGTCCTGGGCCGCCTCGAGGTCGAACCACGCGACCTCCTCGACCTCCCCGTGCTGGGGGATGGGGGAGCCGGACTGCCAGCGGAGCAGGAAGAAGGTCACGGTCTTGTGGATGCGGGTGCCGTCCGCGCGGAACCAGTAGTCGACCTCGCCCAGGTGCTCGTCGAGCTGGGTCCGGAAGCCGGTCTCCTCGCGCACCTCGCGCACGGCGGCCTCCTCGGGGGTCTCGCGGCCCTCGACGTGCCCCTTCGGCAGCGCCCACACGTCGCGGCGACCGTGCGGACGGATCGCGGCGAACTGCCACGTCCCCCGGAACCGGCGCACCACGACGCCCCCTGCAGATTGCTCCTTGCGCATCCCGTCGAGTATGACCGTCGGCCGCGGTCAAAAACGCTGGAACCGACGAATACGGGTCGCCCACTGGCGCCGCCGCGGTTGGCACTCGGCATACGCGAGTGCCAGAGGCGCCTTGCATCCACGGTCCGGAGCGGCTAGTCTGTCCCCGGATCGGCGCTCTCCCCCAACGAGTGCCAGCTACGCAGAGTGCAATGACGATGTCCGGGAGGACACAGATGAACCTGAAGCCGCTGGGCGACCGCGTGGTCGTTGAAGTCGTCGAGGAAGACGAGGTCACCGTGAGTGGCATCGTGCTGCCCGATTCCGCCAAGGAGAAGCCGCAGCGCGGCAAGGTCCTGGCCGTGGGCAGTGGTCGCTGGGAAGACGGCAACCGCATTCCGCTCGAGGTGAGCGTCGACGACGAGGTGCTGTACAGCAAGTACGGCGGCACCGAGGTCAAGGTCGACGGCTCCGAGTACCTGATCCTGCGCGAGAGCGACATCCTCGCCGTGTGGACGGGCGTCACCGCCAACGCCTGAAGCGCGCTGGTCGACACCTTCCACCAATCCTGAA
>JAOPYS010000194.1 GCA_025964465.1 Thermoleophilia bacterium | reverse complement strand
AGGCGGGAAACGTCGTCGTGCGAATCACCTACGACGACTTCACGCGCGATCCGGCGGCCGCGATGCAGCCACTCCTGGATTGCATCGAACGCGCCCTGACCAGGGAACGCGACTGCGCACGACGCTGGGGGCGTCCAGCGGACCTGGCGTCGTAAACGTCGCGACTGTCAGCCGAGTGCCAGCGCGGATACGACGTTGGGGGCGCTCAGCGGACCTGGTGTCGTGACCACCTACATCGCCCAACCGATTTCCCGCGCGGATATGACGCTGGGTTCGCACAGCGGACCTGGCGTCGTATCTACGCCGTGCTGACGATCCCGGCCGTCACCGCGCGGCGCTGCGCGCCGGCGTGCACACCCGCGCCGTTCGGCGCGGGGGAACGCGGGTGGGTCAGGCGTCGTCGGCGGGGACCTCGCCGGCGGCCGCGGCGGCCTCGGCGGCTTCCTCGTCCGTGGGCAGGTCGACGGCGACCGGCTTCACGGTGGCGACGAGGTGGTCGATCGTGCGCTGGATCAGCAGCTCGCCGCGCAGCATGTCGGCGCGGCCGGAGCCGACGACCTGCTGCATCGCCTGCTCGGGCGAGACGCCCGTGTGCTCGGCGTGCTCGGCGACCTCGCGACGCAGGTCCTCCTCCGTGACCTCGATGCCGGCGTCCTCGGCCAGCGCCAGCAGCGACAGCTCGCGGCGCAGGTCGTCGCGGGCGCTCCCCTCGAGCTCCGCGAACAGGTCCTCGGTGTCGCGCCCGGCGCGATCGAGGTACTGCTCGATGGTGAGTCCGGCCTGCTGCAGCTGCTGCTTGAGGCCTTGGTACAGCTCCTGCTGCCGGCCCTGCACGAGCGCCTCGGGCTCGGTCATCTCGGCGGCCTTCGCCAGCGCGGCCACGGCGTTGCCACGGAAGATCCCGGCGATCTCCTCCTCGAGCTTGCCGTTGATCGAGCCGCGGATGTCGCCCTCGAGCGCCTCGGCCGTCGGGAACTCGCTCACGCGCTTGGCGACGTCGTCGGTCAACTTCGGCAGCTCGACCGTCTCGACCTTGCGCAGCGTCAGGTGGAACGTCGCGTCCTTGCCAGCGAGCTGCGGCATCGGGTGGTCACCCGGGAACTGCACGGGCACCTCCAGCTCGGCGCCGGCCTCCTTGCCGGCGATCGCCGTCTCGAGCTCGGCCAGCAGGCGCCCATCACCGAGCCGCGCCTGGTAGCCGGTCGCCGCTGCGCCGGAGATGTCCTCGCCGTCGATCGTGCAGCGGAAGTCGACGAGCACCTCGTCGCCCTCCTCCGCGGGACGGCCGGCGTCCTGCAGCGTGCCGGCGCCGCGCAGCGTCGCCTCGAGGACCTGGTCGACGTACTTCTGCGTGTCGGGGAGGTTGGGCTTGTCGACCTCGAGCGTGTCGATCGCAGGCAGCTTCGGCTTGGGCGCGACCTCGACCGTGGCGGAGAAGCGGATGCCGCCGTCGGCCGGCGCGTCGCCCGCCTCCATGTCGATCTCCGGCGACGCCACGGGGCGCACGCCAGTGGAGATGACCGCCGCGCGGTACCAGTCGTCCAGGTGCACGCGCACCGTCTCGTCGACCACGGCGTCGCGTCCGAGCCGCGCCATCACGGCCTGCGGCGGCACCTTGCCCGGGCGGAAGCCCGGCACGTTCAGCTGGCGCCCCATGTGCACGAGCGTCTCGTCGATCGCCGCCCGCAGGTCGCCCTCGGGCACCTCGACGTCCAACCGCAGCTTGGTGTCGTCCAGTCGCTCGACCGTGGTCTTCATCATCGCGGGTGCCAGCCTTGTGTCGTGTGGGTGCGCGCATGCGGGCGAGAGGACTCGAACCTCCACGGGCTACGCCCACCGGATCCTAAATCCGACGCGTCTACCAGTTCCGCCACGCCCGCGCGTGCTCGCGTGAGCATACAGGCGGCGTCCTCGCGCGCCTGAGCCATGCAACCCGAGGCCCGAGCACGGCGATACGCAGGTGGACGCGGGGAACAGGGACGACGGGGACGAGATGACGGCAGTGGCAGCAGCGACGGCACCGACGATGCCGCGCGGACGGCAGGCGGCGCTCGACGGGACGCTCGTCGCGACGCTCGGCACCATGGGCGGCGCCGCCGTTGCGCTGCCCGTGCTCTACGCCAAGCACGCCAACGCCTTCGCGCCGATGTCGACGCTGGCACGCTCGGCCGTCATGCCCGCCATCCTCGGGGGTGCCGCAGGCGCCGCCGCTGCCGGTGCGATCGCCGCGTACCAGCCGGAGCAGGTGGCGCCCACGCTCATCGGCGCCGTCGCCGGCGCGGCCCTCGGCGCGCTCGCGATGCTCCCCGGCGCACGCGCCAACCTCGGCGTCGCAGCGTCCCCGGCGCGCATCCTCGCCGGCCCCATGCTGAAGGGCGCCGGGATGCACGCCGTCACCGGCGCCGCGCTCGGCTACCTCGCCGGGGTCGGCCTCCACCACCAGAAGCCCGACTGACCGGTGGAACTTCGCACGGCAGCACTGGCGGGACTGGCGGGCTTCGGTGCGGTGACGGTCGGCGCGTCCACCGCGATCGACTGCACGATCGATCGCAACGGCCACGACCACGATTCGTGGGCGTACCAGCACGCCAACACGATCCCGCGCGCGAGTCGCACGGTCGGACTCGGGCTCGTCGCCGCCGGCCTCGGCGCGAAGCTGCTCCCCCAGACCCGCGGCGCGTCCAACGCACTGATCGGCCTCGGCGCCGGCGCGATCGGAGCCTGGGCCGCGACCAACTGGGGCTGGCGCCTGGTCGTCGCGCTCCAGTTCGACGGTCGCGACCGCGGCGTGCACTGGAACCCCGGCGACATCGCCAAGAACTCGCTCGACCGCACCCACATGATGGGTCGCGAGCCGCAGGCCATCGAGCGGACCTTCGAGAACGTCGCTTCGATCATCCAGGGGCGTGGCCCGCTCGACCGGCGCATCGCGCGCGGCGAGTTCGTGCCGGTGTGGCAGTCCGGCGATCCGCCGCCCGGGCTGTGACGTCGCGTCAGCCGTGCGCCGCGGCCGCGGCCGCAGCGGCGTCCGCGCGATCGGTGGGCCGCGCGATCTGGCGCTCGTAGAGCGGGTCGACCCAGTCGATCAGCTTCGTGAACGCGCGCTTGGACCAGCTCTGCTTCGTGTGGTCGATGGGATGGTCGAACGGCAGGATCCAGCGCTGCGCGATCTTGCTCTGGTGCCCCGTCACGGGCGGGCTCAGGTGCGACCACAGCCCGATCACCGTCGCCCACGCCGAGCTGAACTCCATCTCGCGCGGCGCGCGCCGGTGCATCACCGCTGCCTGCTCCGCCGCCCGGGGCCGTGCGTCCTCGAGCGTCTTGCGGTGCGCTACCCACAGCGCCTTGCGCGCATAGGGCTTGAGCACGAGGTTCACATAGGCACGCTTGATCGGGTTCACCGACTTCCACGCGTCCGAGAGCGCGATCGGCTCGGCACCCTCGGTCACGCCGCGCACTGCATCCGACTCGGGATCGAGCCCCATCGCGCGAGTCACGAGGTCGGACCGCCGCACGTACTCGGCCCACGCCTTCTGGCCCTTCGTCTCGAGCTGGTCCACCGTGCCGCTGCGCACGGCCCGCTCGGCCGTCGTCGGGTCCTGCACGAGCTGCCGGTTCATCCGCAGCCACCACGGGTTGTTCGGCTGGCGTCCCGTCTCGATCTGCCACCGCGTCTGGTCGCGGATCGCCTGGCCGGACCCCACGTCCGCGGGCTCGGTGAGGTCGCGAACGGCAGAGCCGACCCCCGGCACGTGGTCGAGTGCGCCGCGCAGTGCGTCGCCGACGGGCCC
>JAOPYS010000382.1 GCA_025964465.1 Thermoleophilia bacterium | reverse complement strand
GTCGCCGATGCAGGTGCCGCTCCAGAATTCCGCGGTCGCCGCCGCCAACGGTGGTGGCGCGCTCGTGCAGCAGCCCGCCCCCGCGCCGGTCACGCAGCCGGCACCCGCCGCCCAGCCCGCTCCCGTCGCCCAGCCCGTCGCTGGTGGCGGGCCCACCGACCTCGCCGCCATCCTGCCGGCGCTGCAGGGCGTCATCACCGCACTCCAGGGCGTCATCGCCGCGCTCGGGGCGCAGCAGGCGCAGGCCGGCGCCGGCAACGTCGCGGGCACCTCCGGTGGTGGCGCTCCCGCCCCGGCCGGCGACTGCGGCATGCCCGGGTGCTCCGGCATGGAGGACGGCGTCGTGCAGCAGTCACCCACCCAGTCGCCGACGCAGTCACCCACGCAGGGCACCGAGCAGAAGGCCCCGCCCGTGCCGCCCACCACCGGCACGCCGCCGGCCCCGCCGACCGCGGGCGGCAAGCTCGACGGCAAGGACCTCAAGGTCAAGGGCAAGGCCATCGACGACAAGCAGCGCGCCAACATCCAGGCGGTGCTCGAGGTCGGCAAGGAGATGGGTGCCAACAAGAAGGTCCTGGAGACCGCGGTCTCCACGATGATCCAGGAATCCTCGGCTCGCAACGACTCGTCGGTCGACAGCAAGGACCACGACTCCCTCGGCCTGTTCCAGCAGCGCCCGAGCGCCGGGTGGGGCACGCGCGAGCAGATCGCCGACCCGAAGTACGCCGCTCGCAAGTTCTTCGAGAAGGCGATCCCGAACGACAAGAGGAAGCCCGACCAGCCGAAGACGGCGCTCGCACAGTCCGTGCAGATCAGTGGATTCCCCAATGCGTACGCGCAGTGGGACTCCGAGGCCGAGAAGATCGTCGCCGACTTCCTCGGCTAGAAGGGAACGTCCACCATGGGTGCAACGCTCGTCGCCAGTCCCACCTCGCTGCCGCCGGTCACCACGATCGCCAGCACGCCCACCGCGCCGCAGTCCGGCGCCAGCCTCGCGGGCCTCGCCGCCCTCGGGCCGGCACTCGCGCAGGTGATCCAGTCACTCACCGCGCTCACCGCCGCGCTCGGCGCGAGCAGCGGCCCGCAGGCGCAGGCCGGCGCCGGCACCGTCGAGGCCGGCGGCCCGGGGCAGTCCGCCCCGATCTCGCCCTCGACCAACACCGCCGGCTGCGGCTGCGGTGGCGCGACCACTCCCACGCAGTCCGGCCCGCCGCCCAAGGGGAAGGCCCCTGCGGACTCGCCCGAGCAGGCCCCGCCCGGCAACGGCCCCGCGCCCGACGCGCCGTCCACGCCCGCGCCGCCGCCGCCGCCCACCGCATCCACGCCACCCGCCGGCGTGCCGGCGCTCGAGACCAAGAGCCTCGACGAGATCAAGGCCTACATCAAGACCGCCGCGGACGCGTACGGCGCCAACCCGAAGATCCTCGACAACATCGCCGACGGCGAGTCCACGCACGACGCGGCCCGCCTGGCCGGCAAGCTGCCGGCCGGTGACAAGCTCGTCACCAACCACACCGACATCAACGCGCAGCGCGGGCACCCGTCGGTCGGGATGTTCCAGTTCATCCCCACGACGTTCGAGAACTTCTCGAAGCAGGCCAAGGCCGCCAATCCCAAGGCGTGGGAGGGGCTCGGCGACTTCAACATCGGCGACTGGCGCCAGCAGGCGCTCACCACGGCGTGGGCCATCAAGAACGGGCACGAGGGCGACTGGGCCACGTGGACCAAGGCCAGCGCCGGCCTCTCGCAGTAGCGCCGCGCGGTCGGGTCAGACCGGCTCGGCGGCCAGTTCCTCGCGCTGGACGACCTTGAAGTTCGCGGCGTGCAGCGCAGCATCGAGCGCCTCGCGCTGCTCGTCGTCGTACTCCACGACGATGCTGCTGGTGCCCATCTCGATCCGGGCGTCGTGCAGCCCGCGCAGCGGCGCGAGGTGCTCGGTCAGGCGGGCGACGCACCGCTCACAGCGGATCTGGTCGATCTGGATTCGTTCACGCACCGGGAGTGTTCCCTTCTCTTGCTTCCATGCAGACTAGCGGCTAGGCGTGGTCGCCGACGGCGGCGCGCTCGGTCAGCTCGAGCACGTGGTTGATCGTCTGCACGAGCTCGGAGGGCTCGAAGGGCTTGCCGATGAAGTCGAGCACGCCGGCGCGGTCGGCGCGGTCGAGGTTCTCCTGGCTGGCGCTGCCCGTCATCATCACGACCGGCACCTCGCGCGTCGCATCGTCCTTGGCCAGCGCCTCGAGCACGCCCCAGCCGTCGCGGTGCGGCATCGTCAGGTCCAGCAGCATCACGTCGGGCGCGTGCTGCAGGGCGAGCTCGACCGCCTGGTCCCCGTGCACCGCCTCGATGACCTCGAACCCCTCGGTCTCCAGCGCCGCCCGGCACAGCGCGCGCAGGCCGGCGTCGTCGTCGGCCACCAGCACGCGCACGGCGCCCAGCTGCGGGGCGTGCCCGGCCTGCTCCATCTTGAGCCCGCGTCCGGGGCCCTTCTGCTTGTAGAGCCCGCCGTCGGCGTGGAACAGGAGCTTCTCGACCGTGTCCCCGTCGGTGGGGAAGGCCGCGGCACCGAAGGAGATGCCGAACTCGCGCGGCAACCCGAACTGGCGGCGCGCCGGGACGAGGTGGATGCGCAGGCGCCGGATCAGGTCCTTCGCCGTGGTCATGCCGGCCTCGACCAGCGCGACCGCGAACTCGTCGCCGCCGAGGCGACCGACGATGTCCTGGTCGCGGGTGTGCGTGGTCAGCAGCGTGGCGAGCCGCTTGAGCACCGCGTCGCCGGCGAGGTGCCCGAGCGTGTCGTTGACCTGCTTGAACGCGTCCAGGTCGATGGTGACGACCGTCAGCTCGCGACCGAAGCGTCGTGCACGCGCCATCTCGCGCCCGAGCCGGTCGTGGAAGGCCTGGCGGTTGTACAGGTCGGTGAGCGCGTCGCGCTCGGCCCGACGAACGAGCGCCTCGGTCAGCTCGGAGAAGAACTGGTCGGCGGCCTCGACGATCACCGCGTCCAGCAGCAGGTTGACGATGCGCTCGCCCTCGAACGTGGGGCGCTGGTCGGCGCCCGCCATCGCGAAGTGCTCCCACAGCACGCGCCGCAGCGCCACGAACTCGGCGAGCATGTCGCGCTGGTCGTACCCCGCCGCCGCGCGCGACTTGGCGTGCTCGATCGCCGCGGCCCGCAGGCCCTCGTCGGTGATGGGGAGGGAGAAGGGCTTGGGGCCGGTGCCGTCGTCGGCGCCGGCCATCGCGCTCAGCTCGGCGTCGCCGGTGGAGAGCCGGTCGAGGTGGTGGGCGAGCGCGGCGAGGAAGGCGGGGATCTCACCGAAGCGGGTCAGCTGCTCGCCGGCCCTCGGGGTGGATGCGGGCGCGGCCTCCGCGGCCACGACGCTCCAGCGCTCGGCGAGCTCCCACGCATCGGTGCGGATGCGGCCAGCGATGGAGCGCAGCTCGGTGCCGCCGGTCTCGCCCGATGTGTCGCCGTCCTGCTCCACACGCAACTCCTTCCCGCTCGACCACGTCGATAGTCGTCGCCGAACTGGAGTGTGCCCTGTCCGCAGGCATCACAAACCGGAAGAAGTGCAAATTCAGGCGGGCGTGCGGGTTGGGCTAGAGCGGGGAGCCGAAGCGCTTGCAGGCCGCCTCGAGCCGCAGCATGCGGTCGATCGCCGGGTCGCCACTCGCCTGGTAGGCGCCCGTGACGTACGTCGCTGCACGGGATCGTGCGGCCAGCGTCTGCGGGGCGGCGTACGCATTGACCGGTGCGCCGAGGGGGGTGCCGTGTGACCCGCCGCCAGGGGCGGCGGGCGGCAGGCCCTGGGGTTGGCCATGCTGAGCCTGACCGGGGATGGTCTGGGCTGGTGACAGCGGCGACAACGGGGGAGAGGTCGCCGCGGACGCGTGGGGGGCGTTCGCGTACATTGCCTCACCAACGTACGCCGGTTCCGTGTGGGCGTCCAGCCCCAGTTTCGAAGTCCGTCGCCGTTTCCTCCTTGGCGGTGAGGGAACATTCACGAACGTGACGACCGACCCGCACGCAGGGGACGCCGAGCCCGGGGGACCGACGGCCGGCCCGCGGCTGCGCGTGCTCGTGGTCGACGACGACCGCGACCTGCGCGAGGTGGTGGCGGAGACGCTCGACCTGGACCCGCGGATCACGGTCGTCGCGCGCGCGCACGACGGCGAGGAGGCCGTGCGTCTCGCGTCGGAGGTCTCGCCCGACGTCGTGCTGATGGACGTGAACATGCCGCGCCTCGACGGGCCTGCCGCCACGGAGCGCATCGTCGCCGCACACCCCGACGTGCGCGTGGTCGCGCTCACGGGCACGGTCGACCCGGATGCCGTCACGCGGATGATCCTCGCGGGCGCCGTGGGGTACGCGGTGAAGGGCGGCGACCCGGCGCTGCTCGCCGACATCGTGGTCGACGCCTCGCGCAGCGCGTACTTCGTCGACCCGTCCGCGCTCGACGACCTCTTCCGTTCGGTGGTGGTGCTCGCGCGCGAGGAGCGGCGCCGGCGCGCCGAGGCCGAGCAGCTCGCGGCGGACCTGAGCCGCGGCTACCGCGAGACCGTGACGGCGCTGGTGAACGCGCTGCGCTCGCGCGACTGCGACACGGAGGAGCACGGAGACCGCGTCGCGGAAATGGTGGTGGCGGTCGGCCGGCGGCTCGGCTTCGACGAGGAGCAGCTCTCCGACGTGGAGTACGGAGCGACCTTCCACGACATCGGCAAGATCGCGGTGCCGGATGCCATCCTGCACAACACCGACGACCTCACCGAGGCAGAGTGGCGCGTCATCCGGCAGCACACCGTCGTGGGTGAGGAGATCATCCGGCCGATCGGGTTCCTGCGCAATGTCTCGCGCATCGTGCGCCACTCGCACGAGCACTGGGACGGGTCGGGCTACCCCGACCAGCTGAAGGGCGAGACGATCCCGATCGAGAGCCGCGTGGTGTTCGCGTGCGACGCGTTCGACGCGATGACCTCCAAGCGCACGTACCAGGACGCGATGAGCGACGAGCAGGCGCTCGTACGCATGCGCGAGCTGAGCGGCGTGCACTTCGACCCCGACGTCGTTGAGGCGCTGGTCGCCGAGGTCGAGGCCGGCACGGGCGCGACGCCCGAGCCGCAGGTCGCGCCTGCTCCGTAGCGGCCACGGTCGCGGCGACCTCTAGGATCGTGCGAATGGAAGACGCCGAACGACCCCCCAGCCGCACGATCCTGCCGGCGGACCACGACACGAGGTCGTTGTACTTCCTGCTCAACTCGATCGTGGTGCCGCGCCCGATCGCGTGGGTGTCGAGCCGCGCGCAGGACGGCACGCAGAACCTCGCGCCGCACTCCTACTTCACCGTGGCGGCCACGGATCCGCCGACGATCTCCTTCACGTCGATCGGCGACAAGGACACCGTGCGCAACGTGCGCGACACCGGCGAGTTCGTGGTGCACGTCGTCGGGAACGACCTGGTCGAGCGGATGAACGCCACGTCGGCGAGCGCGCCAGCGGACGTGTCGGAGTTCAGCCTCGCGGGCGTGACGCCCGTGGACGCGGACCTGGTCGACGCCGCGATCGTGGCGGAGGCGCCGGTGGCGATCGAGTGCGCGCTCGACCGCATCGTCGAGGTCGGCAACAGCTTCATGGTCCTCGGCCGCTGCGTGGCGTTCCACGTGGCCGAGCGGCTGTGGGACGAGCGTGACCGGATCGACCCGGCGCGCCTCGATGCCGTCGCGCGCATGGGCGGCTCGACCTACGCACGCACCCGCGACCGGTTCGACCTGGCCCGCCCCTCCTACGAGGAGCTGCTCGACGGGGGCGTCACCCCCGCGGTCTGATGCCCGCGCAGCGCGTTGGCGAGGCCCGAGAGCGCCGCGCACTCCACGCACAGGTCCGCGAGCCGCTCGAGGTGGGTCGCGCCGTTGCCGACCGCGTCGTCGCGCCGGCCGGCGATGCGTCGGCCCTCGGCGCGCCACGCCAGCAACTGCTCGCGGACGTCGCGCAGTTGCGCACGCAGGTCGCACGCCGTGCAGCGCGCCCCGCCCGTCGCGCCCGGGCGACACTCGCAGTGCTCGTGCAGGTGGTCGGCGATCGCGAGGATCAGCCGTTCGGGGTCGGGTGGGCCTGTCGCGGCGTGTGCCATGGCGACACGCTGACACCCGGCATGTCACACGATGCGCGCGCTCTGTGACGACTCCGTGCCGACTTCGTCACGCACCCGTCACGGCATGCGGTCCTCGAGGCGCCGGAACAGGTCGTCGGGCGTCATGCCGATCGCCCACGCCGCCTTGAGGAACTTGGTGATGCCGGTGTCGTGCTCGCCGCGCTCCATGCGCGAGTACTGCGTGACCTTCACGCCCATGCGATCCGCGACCTGCTCCTGGGTCAGGGAGTTGCGGCTGCGCTCGGCGTGGAGGTTCTGGCCGAGGCGCCGCAGGATCATCTGGTCGCGGTGCTCCATCGGTCGAAGCCTGTCGAGGCGCCGATTCGGTTACCACGCCGCATTCGATGCGTCACGACACACATGCGTGCGAACTGCTCACGATTCGAGCGCGTCGACCCCGTCGAGCAGTGCCGCGACCGGGATGCCGAGGGCCTGCGCGGCGCGCACGTACCGGGTGATGCCGCCGTCCCCGTCGGCGTTCTCCATCCGCGAGACCGCCTGCTGCCCGCCCAGGCCAGCCCGGTAGCCGAGCTCGTCCTGCGACAGCCCGGCCCGCGCGCGCTCCGCCCGCAGGTTCGCCGCGATGTGGACGAGGATGCGGCGGTCGCGGGGGCTGCTGGACATCCCCCCACCCTGTCCCGGACCCGCCACGCCCGCCATCGCTCCAGCGACGTGTGCCACATCAAATACGGCGTGGACGACCACGGGGTGGTGCTCGGGGGACGCGATCGTCAGTCGTCGAGCGCGGCGGCGAGCCAGGGGGCGGTGCGGCTGTCGATCGATGCCGCGACCTCCGCGGGTGTGCCGGTGACCACGATGCGGCCGCCGTCGGAACCCGCGCCCGGGCCGAGGTCGATCACGTGGTCGGCGCCCGCGACGACCGACATGTCGTGCTCCACCACCACGACGGTGTGGCCGGCGTCGACCAGCCCGTGCAGCTGCGCCATGAGCAGCTCGACGTCCGCGGGGTGCAGGCCGGTCGTCGGCTCGTCGAGCAGGTAGAGCGCGTGCCCGCGCCGCGACCGCTGCAGCTCGGTGGCGAGCTTGATGCGCTGGGCCTCGCCGCCGGAGAGCTCCGTGGCGGGTTGCCCCAGGCCAGGGTGAGCCCGTTGAAGGTGAGCCCGAGCGCGAACGCCACCAGCACGAGCGCGACCGCGCGCGTCTGGTCGGCGTTGAAGGCGTGGTACTGGTAGAGCAGCCGCGTGACGGGCTCG
>JAOPYS010000141.1 GCA_025964465.1 Thermoleophilia bacterium | reverse complement strand
GCGGCGCCCGCCTGGCCGGCGCCACCGGGCGGCTGCGCGCACTCTCGCCGCGCGCCGTGCTCGACCGCGGCTACGCCATCGTGCGCGGTGGTGCGGGGGGCGCGATCGTGCGCGACGCAGCGGAGCTGGCCGCCGGCGCACCCGTGCAGGTCGCGTTGGCGCGCGGTACGCTGCACGCCACGGTGGTGGAGGTCCGGGTGGACGCCGAGCAGGGAGTGGTTGCACGTGGATGACGAGCGCACGACGAGCACGACGACGGAGCGGCCCCCGGTGGAGACGCTGTCGTTCGAGCAGGCCCAGGGCGAGCTCGAGGAGGTCGTCGAGCTGCTCGAGGACCGTTCGACCGGCCTCGACGAGGCGCTCGCCCTGTGGGAGCGCGGCGAGGCGCTGCACGCGTGGTGTCAGTCGCGCCTCGACTACGCGGCCGAGCGCCTCCAGAAGCTGACGGTCACGGTGGAGGAGACCGCCGCGGTCACCGCCGAGACTGGCGACGCCTTCGCGCCCGAGGGCGCCGTGCCGGCCGCCGCGGCCGACGACCCCGCACCCGACCCCGTGGCCGCCGACACCGGCGCGATGTTCTGACACGGGTGGCCGCCGGCCGCTCGACCCCTTCCGCCACGCACTGGAGTTCGACCATGACCGGCCCTGCACCCGCCAGCCGCACCATCGCCATCACCATCCCCGTCGCCGACGTGGCGCGCAGCACCGCGTTCTTCGGCAAGCTCGGGTTCAGCTTCAACCCGGCGTTCTCCGACGGCGCCAACGGGGCGTGCATGCTCGTCGGTGAGCACGCCGTCGTGATGCTCGCGAGCCACGACGCGTTCGCGGAGCACTCGCACCGTCCCATGTGCGACCCCACCACGCACGCCCAGGCACTGTTCTCCTTCAGCGTCGCGACCCGCGACGAGGTCGATTCGGTCTCGGCCGCCGCGCTCGCCGAGGGCGCCACGGAGGCCGACGGCGCCGAGGACCACGGCTCCATGTACACGCGCAGCTTCTTCGACCTCGACGGCCACGGCTGGCAGGTCATGTGGATGGACCCGGCCGTCGCGCAGCTGGGCGCCGTGCCCGAGGGCGTCGGCGCCACCGCCTGACGCGCCGCACCGCGCACACCGCACCGGGTCCCCCTTGGCAGGGCTGGCACGGCGTCGTACGTTCGAGGGGCTCGGGGGGCGCCACACCCCTGCAGCAGGCTGCACCACCACGCCGAACGCCGCACGCCGAACTGCCAGCCACAAGAGAAGGGGGCCCCGCATGGATGCCGGAGCCGTTTCCAATTCGCCGAACACGCCTGCCAACGTCAGCGCCGCCAACCCCGATGCCTTCGACGGCTTCGGCAAGGCCGTCGGTGACGCCGCGCGGTGGTTCGTCAACAGCCCGCTGACGACCTACGGGCTCGTGAAGGGCATCTCGCAGTTCGCGCACGACCACCCCGAGGCCGTGCAGGCCGGGGCCAAGGCCGCCGTGGATGTCGCGACGACGACCAACCCGGTCGTCGCCGGGGCTCGCGCGATCGCCGACCCCGACGGCACCAAGAAGACCTTGACCTCCGCCGCCGAGGGCGCGCTCGACGTCGCCTCCTTCTTCAACCCGCTGCTCGGCGTCGCGCGCCACGCGGTCGGCAAGGATGCCGAGCACCGCGCCGTCTCCGGCGCCGTGTCGCAGGGCGTCGACAACTTCGTCGACACCGCGACCGTGCTGAGCCCGGCCGTGGCGGTCACCCGTGCGATCGCCGATCCCGAAGGGGCGAAGCAGACCGCGCGGCGCGTGGGCGAGCGGGCCCTCGACGCGGCGAGCGTGCTCGTCCCGGCAGTCGGCATCACGCGCTGGCTGACCGGATCCGATTCCGGCAGGAAGGTCGCGGAGGCCGGTGGCAAGGCAGTGGAGGCGGGCGCCAAGGGCGCCGTCGACGCGGCGACGGTCTCCAACCCGGTGTTCGCCCTGGGCCGTGCGGTCGTGGATCCGGAGGGCACGAAGGATTCCTTCCGGCGGGCCGGCCAGGCCGCGAAGGACTACGTCGAGAGCCCGGCCACGCCCTACGGCGCCGCCAAGCACGTGGTCGACTTCGCCAAGGACCACCCGAAGGAGACCAAGAAGGCCGCGGAGGTCGCGTTCGACATCGCGACCATCACCAATCCCGGCGTCGCGATCGTCCGCGGCATCTCGTCCATCTTCGACTGATCGAGACGCAGGTCAGCGGGCGCAGCACCGACCAACTGATCGAGGGTCACGGCGCGAAGCCGTCGCCCAGCTCGTCGTCGAACTCGTCGTCACCGTGCGCCGCCGCGTCGTCAGCCTGGGCCCAGGCTCGCTCGCGGCGGCGTCGGTACATCGCGGCGAGGATCGCGGCCACGAGCCCCAGCCCGACGAGCACGAGCACCCACAGCGGCGGGAGCGCCACGAACCAGCCGCTCGCTCGGGCCACCGTGTCGCCCGGGCGGCCCGCGGCACCCACGCGCACGTCGTAGCGGTAGATCCCGAACCAGGGCACGCCGTCCCACGTGCGCGCGACGCGCAGTCGGCCGCCGGGCAGCAGGGGGCGGTCGGAGATCGCCAGCTCGGTCACGGTGTTGCCGAAGGGGGAGCGCACGCGCACGCGCCCCGTCGGCGTGGCGTGGAGCGTGCCGTCGTTGTCGAGGTCGGCGCGCAGCGTCCACGGGTCGCGGTCCCAGCGCAGGTGCGGTGCCCGGACGTCGCGAAGGTGCAGGCGCGGGCGGCCCTCCCCGCCGACCTGCAGCAGGAACTGTGAGTCCACGCGGCTCTCGATGCCGACGGCCGCGCTCTCGCGTGAGCCGCCCGCCGGCGGGCGTGGCAGGTCGATCCCGATGCCGCCGGCGACCGTGCCTGTCGGGGCGCGCTCGGGCACGGTGATCGTCACCGGCAGGTGCACGAGCTGGCGCGGCCGCAGGGTGATGGTGGGGACGGCGGGGTGCAGCCACGACGCGGCGGTCGCGGCAGCGTCGCGGTCGCCGGGCTCGACGAAGCGGATGCCCACGCCCGTGCGCGCGCGCGAGCCGAGGATGCCGTGCGGGCTGAACCGCAGCGTGACCGGCGTGGTCCGACGGTTGCGGATGTCCACCGTGCACCGCAGCGAGTCGCCGGCGCGCAGCGGGCGAGGGGGCGTGCCGAATTCGAGGATGTCAGTGAGGGGCGTCACACCGACCGAGCCGTCGAGCGTCGCCTCGGCGAACTCGTCCTCGATCCCGGGAGTGCCCGGTCCGGCAGCCACGAAGGCGCCCGAGGGGAGGGTGGTCGCGGCGCAGTTGGCGGGGGGCGCCGGAGCCCCTGCGCGGTCGGCGGCGGACGCGGGCAGGGCGAGCGCCCCGATCGCGGCCAGCGCCGCCAGTGTGGTCATTCCTCGCACCGCGCGACGGTTCCCGTGAAACGACGGTCCGAACCGCATCGACACGTTGGTAGGGACGTATCCAGCCATGGGAAAGGGACCCCCATGCCACAGCATTTCCAGCCCGCAGGGCCGCGCTTGTCATTCGCCGAGCAGATCGCGCAGGCGCGCAACTTCTTCAACGGTGGCGCGCAGCCGGCGGCTGCCGCGGCACCAGCCGGGGCAGCGGCAGAGGCGTTCGGTGCAGCCGACGTGCCGGCTGGCGCCGTCGCGGCGGCCGAGCCTGCAGCCGCCGAGGCGGGTGCGCAGTTCGTGCCGGAGGCGGCGGGTGCCGCAGCCGGCGTGGCCGGCCACGACCCAGAGGCGCTGGCACGGGCCGCACAGGCGGCCGCCCAGGGCGGGCTCAACGACCCCGCCTTCATGGACGCCGCGCGACCGCAGATCCAGGTGCACGTCCAGCCGCGGCTGATCATGCAGCAGGCCGAGCAGGTGAACATCCCGGTCGACATCGCCGTGCCGGGTGCGCAGGCGCAGGTCTTCTTCGCCCAGCCCAACGCGGTGCTGGTGGACCGTGCCGGCAACCTCGTGCCGCAGGCCGCGCAGGCCGTGCCGGGTGGTGCCGCAGCAGCCGCTGCCGCTGCGCCGGTCGCCGCTGCCGCTCCTGCCGCTGCAG
>JAOPYS010000092.1 GCA_025964465.1 Thermoleophilia bacterium | reverse complement strand
CCTGCCCCGTCTCGCGGCAGGCCCGTGGCTTTGCGCCCCAACGTCGCCGTTGGTTTGCCCGTTCGAGGTTGCTCTCCATTCGGCAGCTCGGCTACCTCGACGCCCGGTCCGCAGATGCGGCTGCCGGTGGCCGAGGCCCGTGGCTTTGCGCCCTCGCCTCGCGGCGAGTTTGCCCTTTCGTGGTTCGAGGGAGTTGTCGGCTCGAGCGTGCTGGAGCTTGAGCAGAAATGTCGGATCACCTACACCGGATCGCCGCGGGTGGAACGAGGGCTCGACGGAGCGCACGGGTCGTCGTACGGTGGAACGGAACGCATGCGGCCACCGCATGTCCGCATCGACGTCGGAGCCCCTCGGATGACGCACCAGATCCACGATCCCGCCGCAGCGCTCACCATGGATTCGCGCACGGTGCCGCAGCAGTACTGGCCCGCCGGCTGGATGCCGCACCCGTCGGGCAGCTGGGTCCCCGCGCCGGACGCCGCGAGCCCGTGGGTCGTCGCGCACCAGCAGCACGCGCCCGCGCCGGTCACCTACGAGGTTGCCGCCCCCGCCCCGCGCGTCGTGTCGAACCGCTTGTTCGCCGGCGCCGTGCTCGCCGTGGTCGCCCTGGTCGTCGCGACGACGTGGGTCACCACCTCCGTGCTCGACCGCGGGTCGGACAGCGCCGGCCGCGCCGGGACCTCCGCCTCCGCCTCGCAGCTGCTCGGCGCGACGTCGCTCGGATCCGGCGAGTTCCGCAACGTCGCCAAGTCGGTCTCCGGCACCGCGCAGGTGATCGGCCTCGGCGACGGGCGGCGCATGCTCGCCCTGCGCGGGTTCACCTCCGAGATGGGCCCCGACCTGCACGTGTACCTCGCGTCGGGGGCCAGCCCCATGGGCGCGTCCGTGCACCTCGGCAAGCTGCGCAGCCTCACCGGCGACCAGCTGTACGCCATCCCCGCCGGCACCGACCTGGCGGCCAACAGCACCGTGCTGATCTGGTGCCGCGAGGCGAAGGCGACCTTCGGCGCAGCGGCCCTCGACCTGACCGAGCGCGACCTCGCGCCCGGTGACACGTCGAACCTGGGCGGGATGATGAGCCCGAGCAACATGATGGCGTCGAGCACCAGCGCCGAGGAGGCCGCGAGCGAGGTGTCGTGGGGCGACCTCGAGCCCGCGACCGGCCACGAGACCTCCGGGTCGGCGCAGCTCGTCCGCCTCGGCGAGGGGCGCTACCGCCTGCTCATGTCGAACTTCCACACCGACCCGGGCCCGGACCTCAACGTGTACCTCGCGTCCGGCTCGACGCTCGGCGGCGATTCGGTGCGGCTGGGCCGCGTGCAGCGCGTCGACGGCAGCCTCTCCTACGACGTGCCCGCCGGCGCCGACCTGGACCAGCTCACCAACGTGCTCGTCTGGTGCCGCGTGGCGAAGGCGACCTTCGGCACCGCGCCGCTGACCAAGAGCGTGATGCTCGCCTGACCCGCCGTCAGGGGCGCTCGAGGCGGAAGCGGCAGAAGCGCAGGCGGCGCCCACCGCCGAGGTGCAGGTAGCCGGCCGACTCGATGCGCGTCGTCGGTGCCTGCGGTGCGCCGAGCAGGACGTCGACCACGGGCCACGCGCGGTAGCGGAGCTCGCAGGCGCCGCGCGTGCGCACCACGTCGAAGGCGCCGATGCGCACGCCGCACCAGTACGTGGTGCCACGGGTCGCGCCCGCGTCGAAGCGCTTGGTGAAGCCCGGGACGAGCAGCCCGCTCACCCGCACCACCCGCCACGGCGCACCGAGCGTGCTCACGCGGCGTGGCGGTCCCCGTGTGCGAGCTCGACCTCGTGCATGAGCTCGCGCAGCCGCGCCGACGTGGCGAACTCCGGCCCCTGCGCCACGGCGTAGTCGTGGTCACGGGCGGCGAGCAGGCGCCGGAACGCCGAGACGAGGAAGGGGTCGTGCTGCATGCCCTGGTTCTGCACGAGGATGCGCTGGGCCAGCTCGGGATGCATGGCGTCGCGGTAGGGGCGCTGGCTGGTCATGGCGTTGTAGGCGTCGGCCACGGCGATGATCCGGGCCTGGAGCGGGATCTCCGCGTCGCGCAGCCGGTCGGGGTAGCCCTTGCCGTCGATGCGCTCGTGGTGGTGGCGAACGCCGGGCAGCACGTCCTGCAGGTGGCGGCTGGGTTGGAGGATCTCCTCGCCGACCGCGGGGTGCAGCCGGATCTCCTCGAACTCCTCGTCCGTGAGCGCCGCGGGCTTGCGCAGGATCGCGTCGGGGACGGCGATCTTGCCGATGTCGTGCAGCAGCCCGGCGAGGTAGGTGCGCTGCACGTCGGCGGCCGGCAGGCCGATCTCCGCCGCGAGGTCGCGGCTGTACACGGCGACTGCGACGGAGTGGCCGGCGCTGTAGGGGTCGCGGGCGTCGAGGGCGTTGACGAGGGATTCGGTGATGCTCAGGTTGGCAGCCTCCAGCTCCTCGTTGAGCTCGCGCTCGCGGCCGAAGGCGCGGATGAGGAACTGGGTGGCGACGAACGGCAGGACGAGCAGCGTCACCGCGGCCACGGAGTGCGCGCGGTCGAGGCGGAAGAGGGCGATCGCGGGGGTGAACAGCAGCGCCGCCGCGAGCATGAGCCGGCCGATCGGCATCGTGACCGGCGGGATGGCGACGCCGCGCGAGCGGGCCTCGTTCGCCCAGCCCAGGTTGATGCCCGAGCGCACGAGCGCGAACGCGACGACGGTCACCACGGCGGGGACGACCGAATCGCCGGTCACGGCCGACGCGAGCACCCAGGCGGTGCCGGCGACGCTCGTCGCGCAGACGTTGACCGCCATGTCGAACGTGTTCCAGTCGCGCCGGTTGAACAGCAACCGGCCGAGCAGGCACGCGGCCGCTGCGACGAGGCCGCCGAGCACGCCGGTGGCGATGACCGCGAAGGGCGCGGCGAAGTGCGTGGCGCTCACGCGCATGCCGCGCTGGATGCGGACGGCGGAGAGGTCGGCGAGGTTGCCGAGCAGCACGAGGGTGGCGAGCGTCCAGGCGCTGCGGGCACCGCCCCATGCCGGGTCGAGCGACCACAGCGCGACGCTCAGGACGGCGAACGTCCAGACGGCAGGGCGGTACGCCGCCCACGGGCTGCGCCGCGTCGTGGGGGTGGTGGAGGGGGGATCCAGCGGGGCCATCACCGCGCGCATCGGCAGCCAGCCCCCGTCGCTTGAGCGTCGCCAACTCCCGCGCCCACGCGGGCGCGGGCGTACGCGAGGCCACGGGGCGAACGCACCGGCGCGCGCGGCGGGCGATAGGATGATCCGGAACCTTCGGACGGGCACGCGATGCCCGCCACATCGACCGATCTGCCAGGAGGAACCGCCCCCATGAGCGCCCACTACGACGTCCTCGTCATCGGTGCCGGCCCCGGCGGCTACGTCGCCGCGATCCGCGCCGCACAGCTGGGCGCCAACGTCGCCGTCGTCGACGACCGCGAGGGTGCCGGCGGTACGTGCCTCAACGTCGGCTGCATCCCGACGAAGGCGCTCGTGCACTCGGCATGGCTGCTCGACCACCTCAAGAAGGCCGAGACGTTCGGCGTGGTGGCATCGAACCTCGAGTTCGACTTCTCCAAGGCCGTGCGCAACAAGGACCGCGTGGTGGACGGGCTCGTGCGCGGCGTGACCGGGCTGGTCAAGGCCAACGGCATCGACCACCTCCACGGCACCGCCCAGTTCGTCGACGCCAACACGGTGTCGATCGACGGCGACCGCGTCACCTTCGACAAGGTGATCGTCGCGACCGGCTCGCTGCCGGCCCGCCCGCCGATCCCGGGCATCGACGACCAGCGCTGCGTCGATTCGACCGGCATGCTCGCGCTGGAGACGCAGCCCAAGCGGGTGCTGATCCTCGGCGGCGGCGTGATCGGCTGCGAGTTCGCGTCGATCTACTCGAGCTTCGGGAGCGAGGTCACCATCGTCGAGATGCTGCCGAACCTCATCCCCATGGAGGACGTGGACGCCGGCAAGGCGCTCGAGAAGGAGTTCAAGCGGCGCAAGGTGACGCTGCAGCTGGGCAGTCGCGTGGAGCGCCTCGAGGGTGCCGCGAGCGGCGTCACGGCGCACTTCACCGACGCCAAGGGCGGCTCGGGCAGCGTCGAGGCCGACATCGTGCTCGTCTCGACGGGCCGCACGCCGAACGTCTCGGGCCTCAACCTCGAGGCGGCGGGCGTCTCCTACGATCCGCGCGGCGGCATCGCCACCAACGAAGAGATGCGCACCAACGTCGCCAACGTGTTCGCGATCGGCGACTGCGCCGGCAAGTGGCAGCTCGCGCACACCGCGAGCCGCGAGGGCGAGGTCGCCGCGGAGAACGCGATGGGCCACTCCGCACTCGTCGACTACAAGGCCGTGCCGCGGGTGGTCTACACCGACCCGGAGATCGCGGCAGTGGGCCTCACTGAGGCGCAGGCCCGTGAGGAGTACGGCGACGACGTGCGGGTCGGCACCTTCCCGTTCGCGGCCAACAGTCGTGCGCAGATCTACGGCGACACGGCCGGGTTCATCAAGGTCATCTACGAGGACCGCTGGCACGAGCTGCTCGGCGTCGTGATGGTCGGCGGCCACGTGTCGGACATGATCAGCGCCGGCGTGGTCGCGCTCGAGGCCGAGAGCACGGTCGAGACGATCGCCTTCTCGATCCAGGCGCACCCGACCCTCGCCGAGAGCCTCAAGGAAGCCGCGCTCGACGCGCTCGGGCAGGTCGTGCACATGCCGCCGAAGAAGAAGCCCGCAACCGCGTCGGTGTGACCCGCTGCCCGCGTGGGTAGCGCCTCGATGACGATTTCTTTGGACTCGAGGGAGCACGCCGTGCGCAACAAGGGCAAGTACGCAGCCATCGGCTACGTCGTGAGCAAGGTCGTGGTGCCGGTCGCCAAGAAGCAGGCCAAGAAGGCTGCGAAGAACAAGGCGAAGGC
>JAOPYS010000083.1 GCA_025964465.1 Thermoleophilia bacterium | reverse complement strand
CCCCCGAGCCGCGCGAACCCGCACAGGATGTTGGTGGCCCAGCGGTCGTGCACCTCGAAGAACGAGCCCTCGTCGAAGGTCTCGCGGATCACCTCGTGCATGTCGTAGGGCTTGTTGGGGCTGTCGGGGATGATCGTGTCGAGGGACGCGCAGTCGCGGTCGAGCGGGTCGTGGCATGCGTGCAGCGGCGGCTGCTCGGCGTTGCTCTGCGGCAGGTACGAGAGCCACGCGCGCACGTCCGCGAGCACGGAGGGCTCGTCGGGTGCGACCACGTGGGCCACGCCGCTCTTGGCGCCGTGCGCGCTCGCGCCGCCGAGGTCCTCCATCGAGACCTCCTCGCCCGTGACGGTGCGCACCACGTCGGGGCCGGTGACGAACATGTGGGACGTGCCCTCGACCATGAACACGGCGTCCGTGAGCGCGGGGGAGTACACGGCGCCGCCCGCGCACGGCCCGAGGATGACCGAGGCCTGCGGCACCACGCCCGACGCGCGGACGTTCTCGCGGAAGATGTCGCAGTACCCCGCCAGGGAGACCACGCCCTCCTGGATGCGGGCGCCACCGCTGTCGTTGAGCCCGACGACGGGGCAGCCGGCCTCGGCGGCGAGGCGCATCACCTTCACGATCTTCTCGGCGAACACCTCCCCGAGCGAGCCGCCGAACACGGTGAAGTCCTGGCTGAACACGAAGACGCGACGACCGTTGACGAGGCCGTGCCCGGTGATGACGCCGTCGCCGTAGGGGCGGTCGTCCTCGAGCCCGAAGCCGTGGGCGCGGTGGCGTGCGAACCGGTCGAGCTCGGTGAAGGTGCCAGGGTCGAGCAGCAGGTCGATGCGCTCGCGTGCGAGCAGCTTGCCGCGCTCGTGCTGGCGCTGCACGGATCGCTCGGAACCGGGGTGGAGGGCGAGCTCGGAGCGGTGCTCCAGCTCCTCGAGGGGCGTGCGCGCGGGGGCATCGGTAGGCATGCGGCGATCCTAGACGGTCGGCGCCGAAATACGGCAGGTTCGCGATGCTCGCCGACAGGTAGGCTGGAACGGCCATGCTGATCATCTGCGACTTCGACGGCACCGTCACCGCGCGTGACACCAACTCGGAACTCGCGCGCCGGTTCGCGCCCGAGGCGACGGCGCGCGTCGCGGGGCGGCTCGGCTCGCGCGAGCTGACGTTGCGCGAGGTCATGTCGACGGAGTTCGAGGCGATCACCGCGAGCCTCGACGAGGTGGTGGAGGCAGCGGTGCAGATCCCGCTGCGCGACGGGTTCGAGCGGTTCCTCGACGCCGCCGCCGCCGACGGGTCGACCGTCGTGCTGCTGTCCAGCGGGTTCCGGCAGGTCATCGAGCCGATGCTGGCGCACGCCGGCCTGGCGGACCGCGTGGAGCTGCTGGCCAACGACATCGAGCTGCCGGGCGGCGGCGAGACCGGCCGGATCCGCTGGCGCGACCTGCCGACGTGCGAGCGGTGCGGTGAGCCCTGCAAGCGCTCGGAGGTCGCACGCCTGCGCGCCGGCGCAGAGCCGGGCACGACCGTCGTGTTCGTCGGCGACGGGTTCAGCGACCGGTGCGGCGCGGAGTCCGCGGACCGCACCTTCGCGCGCGACAACCTCGCCGAGTGGCTGGACGAGCAGGGCGAGGCCTACGAGCGGTGGGATGACTTCGACGACGTCGCCCGCGCGCTCGGGCTCGAGCCGGCGGAGGTCTCGTCATGACGAGCGTCGCCGAGCGGCTCGACGATCGCAGCGTGGTGTCGGGGCGGGTCTTCGCCCGGACGGGGCCCGACGGCATCATCGACGGGCAGGGCGAGCGCGGCATCTACGCGGAGGACCTGCGCCTGGTCCGGCGCGTGGAGGCGTACCGCGCCGAGCGTGAGACGCCGGTCCACGGCGGCGTCGCCGTGGGTCAGGGCGCTGCGACCGTCCGCTTCGACTTCCCGGCCGTCGAGCCGGGCACCGGCGTGCTCGTCGTCGTCGAGCTCGACGGGACCGACGTGTTCACCGTGCGCGACGTCCTGGTCGAGCGCGAGGACGGTGACGCGCCCCCGCTCGGACTGGGTGAGGCCCGACCCGACGCGCGGGTGCGCATCGAGGCCCACTGCGAGGGCGCGGAGCTGCAGGACCACGACGGCGTGGCGCGGTCGGAGGTGCCGATCGCGGCCGACGGCACCGCGCGCACGGCCTCGTGGCGCTGGCACGTGGCACCCGAGGCGGGGGCGCCCGTCGACGTCACCGTCGAGATCCGCCTGGGCTGGGCGCTCTCGAGCGACGAGCAGCCGGGTCCGGCGCGGACCTACGCCGAGCTGGACGCGGAGCGACGCACCACAATCGAGACGTGGCTCTCCGACCGCCCTCGCGTGATGGGGGTGCCCGACGTCGCCGAGGTGCTGGAGGCGTCGCTCGCGGACCTCGCGTCGCTGCGGATCGACACGGAGGACGGCTGCGTGCTCGCCGCGGGCGTGCCGTGGTTCCTGACGGTGTTCGGGCGCGATGCGCTGCTGTCGTCGTGGATGGCGCTGCCCGTCGACCCGGACCTCGCCGTCGCGACCCTGCGCCACCTCGCCCGGTACCAGGCCGTGGACTACGACCTGTCGGTCGACTCGGAGCCGGGCAAGATCCTCCACGAGGAGCGACGCGGCGTGGCCGCGACGCGCTGGCACGAGCGCTACTACGGCGCCGTGGACTCGACGCCGCTGTTCCTCATGCTGCTGGCGGAGGTGACCCGGTGGACGGGCAGCGACGAGCTCGCCCGCGAGCTGGAGCAGCCGGCGCGCCGCGCCGTGGCGTGGATCCAGTCGCGCATCGACGAGGACGAGCTGGGGCTGATCGGGTTCTGGCGGCGGTCCGAGCGCGGGCTCGACGTGCAGTCGTGGAAGGACTCGGCCGACTCGCAGCGCGACCACGCCGGCCGCGTGGCGACGGGGCTCATCCGGCCCCTCGAGGCGCAGGCCTACGGCGTCGCGGCGCTGCGCGCGGCATCGCGCCTGGCGGCCGCGTGCTGGGACGACGGCGTCGTCGCGTCGGAGTGGGCGGGGGCGGCCCGGTCGCTCGAGCGACGGCTGCTCGAGCGGTGCTTCGTGGAGTTGCCGCCCTCGCAGCTCGACGGCGAGCGCGACCCGCGCCACGGTGGCTTCCTCGCGCAGGGCGTGGATTCCGCCGGCCTGCCGCTCGACTCGTTCTGCTCCAACGCGGGCCACGTGCTGTGGGCCGATGCGCTCGCCGACCCGGCGCTGCGCTCGCGGATCATCCACCAGCTCGCCGACCCGGCCCTCGACTCGGGGTGGGGCATCCGCACGATGTCGACCCTCGACACGGGATTCGACCCTTCGAGCTACCACTGCGGGAGCGTCTGGCCGCACGACACGGCGCTGTGCATCGCCGGCATCTCGCGCTACGACCGCGAGACGGCGGGGCGCCTCGCGCGCAACCTGTTCGACGCCGCGGCGGGCGGGGGCGGTCGCCTGCCCGAGCTGTTCTCGGGCTTCGGTCGCGACGCCGACGCCGTGGGGCCGGAACCGCTGCCGGTGGCCTGCAGCCCGCAGGCCTGGGCGGCGGCCGCGCCGATCCTGCTGCTGCGCTCGTTGCTGTGCCTCGAGCCGGACTCGGCCGGCACGACGCTCGTGGCGACGTCGGGACGCGTGCCGGAGTGGCTCGCCGGGCTGCGCTGGAACGGCGTGCGCGCCCTCGGTGAGCGCTGGGACGTCGCTGTCGGCGTGGACGGCGTCGTCGACGTCTCGCTCGCCCGACCCTGACCCGGACGGGCGCCGGCCGCGGTCGTCAAGCCGAGCCACCGTGCTGCCGATGGGGTGGGCATGACGGCCCAGCTCACGCTCTTCGCCGCCGACCGCTTCCACGACCCCCGGGTCGCCGCCGACCGCGCCCGCGCCCGCTCCCTCGCGAAGCTCCGCGCGCCGCAGTGCCGCGG
>JAOPYS010000080.1 GCA_025964465.1 Thermoleophilia bacterium | reverse complement strand
CGGGTTTTTGATCAACGTTCCGAAGCGTCATTGACCACGGGACGGTGCGTCGGCAATGGTCGTCCGTCCCGGGGCGCGCCGCCTGCCTCGGGGTTCACGCGATCATCGATCCGACCTCGAGGGGAACCACCGTGTCACTCATCCGCCAGCAGTTCAGGCTGCTCATCCTTGCCCTCGTGGCCACTGCCGCGCTGGTGGTGCCGTCCGGAGCCCTCGCCGCACCGTCGCTCTCGGTGGTTGCGGGCGCCGATCCGGCCGCTGCGGGGGTCGAGGACGTCGCCTTGGTGACCTACACGGTCACGGTCGGCGGCGACCCGAACCTCAACGAGGGAGCCACGGGAGTCCAGGCGACCTCGACGTTCACCGACAGTGACGTCAATGTCGAGTACGGGTACTTCGAAGGAGCCGCGATCGGCGAGTGCGATTACAACACGGTGGCCGGAGCGATCAGCTGTCCGCTCGGCGACCTGGACGCAGGCGACGTCGTCACGGTCAACATCGGGCTGAGCCGCGTCGCGACCGCCCCCGCCAACGTGACGGTGACGCACACCGCGACCGGACAGGGCGCCTCGGATGTTCCGCCGAACCTGCCCGTCACCGACAGCGACACCTCGACGGTGGCGTTCACGGGGCAGGCCAGCATCGGGATCTCCGGTGGCTACGCCGACGGAGATGCCGACGGCGAGCAAGGCGGGGCCGCATACCGCGAGGACCAGACGGTGCCATTCCTCGTCGACGTCGCGAACGCCGCAGGAGGGGCAGCGGCCCAGAACGTGACGCTCCGCTACTCGTTCTACACCAACGATTCCGAGGCGACCGCCGAGTTCGGCACCGTCGCGGTCGACAACGTCGCGCTCGGCGCTGGCGCGTGCACCAGTGATGAGAGCTCGATCTCGTGCAACATCGGCGATGTCGCGGCCGGTTCGACGGTCACCGTGCGCGTCCCCGTCGCCTTCTCAGGCCTCGGCGAGGAGGACAGCGCCATCCAGTCGAACTTCTCGATCGAGACCCTGACCGACGATGCTTCGGTGGCGGACAACGAGGTCGACGAGGAGACGTCCATCGAGGCGTTCCACTCGCCCGTCTGCCTGCAGTACGCAACCGACACCAGCACCACCTTCACCGCTGTGGCCGCAGCGGGAGGCAAGGTCACCACGGGCCTGCCGTGCAACGACGACGGTGCGATCACGTACTCGCAGGTGTCCGCCGTCCAGCACCTCACGCTCAGCGGCCAGAACGGCACCGCCCTCACGTTCACGGTCGATCCAGCCACCCTGAACGCCCGCGTCGGTTTCCAGGAAGCCGTCACCGTCCGAGCCACTGACAATGACGGCCTGACCACGGACATCGTGATCTACGTCACGATCAACTCGGTGTCCGACCTCTCCATCACGTCCATCACGGGCCCCGCGACGCTCGCGACGCCGACCAGCGGTGCGTCGGCCACATACACGGCAGCACTGACGAACCTGTCCGGAGATGCGACGGGCAAGGCGATCGTCTACTGGCAGTTCCCGCGCGGCACGAAGGTCGTGTCGGCAACGAACGCTGCTGGTGCGGCGGTGACGTGTCCGAACTTCCAGCAGTCGGGCGGTCCTGATTCCCCGGTGTACGCAGGCTGCCCGGTCGGCACGGTGCCTGCAGCAGGGAGCAGCACCACCTCGACGATCACGGTGTCGTTCGTCCCGGGCTCCGGTGCGATCACGACTCCGCCCTCGACGCAGACGATCCGAGCCGATGCCGGGTTCAGCTTCCCCGACACGTTCGCCACGGATCCGAACGTCGAGAACAACCCGCGAACGTTCGTCACGTCCCTGACCGTCCCCACGACGACGACGTGCGCCACGGGGCAGACCGGCACGCCGCCGAACTGCCTGACGACCGGCACCGCGGGCAACGACGTGGTCAACGGCACGACGGGTGACGATCGCTGGGACGGCGGCGCGGGCAACGACGTGTTCCGCGGCGGCGAGGGCAATGACGTCGGCATCGGCGGGCTCGGCAACGACAAGCTGTTCGGCGGGCTCGGCAACGACCTGCTCAACGGTGGTGCGGGCGTGGACTCGCTGTTCGGCGAGAGCGGCAACGACAAGCTGCTCGCGGGTGCTGGCAACGACCTCGCCGATGGCGGCTCGGGCAACGACGTCATCACCGGCGACGCCGGCAACGACCGGCTGTTCGGCGGCCTCGGCAACGACCGCGAGAGTGGCGGCGTGGGCAACGACGCCGTGTACGGGCAGGCCGGCACCGACCTGCTCTACTGCAACAGCGGCAAGGACCTGGCCGACGGCGGCGCCGGCAACGACGGCGTGAACTGTGCGGACGGCACGGGCGGCGACAAGGTCTACGGCGGGCTCGGTCGCGACTTCTGCATCGGCGACCCGGGCGACATCTTCGTCGGGTGCGAGACGCGCATCATCAAGTAGCCGCCCAGCGAGATCGCGAGACACGCGCGGCCCTTCGACCGGCACCCGGATACGGGTTCGGTCGGGGGGCCGTTCGTCGATTCCGGGCGAACGTGGAGCCGGATGTCAGCCGACGGCGATGCCGCGCGTGCGCGCGGTCGCGCTGGGCATCGGCGCCCGTGGATCGGTGCCGTCGGTGCCGATTCCGGCTGCCTGCAGCGCGGTGACCATCGCCTGGCGCTGCACCGCGGTGAGCGGCGGCACCCCCGGGATGGAATCGAAGCCCAGCGTGAGTGCGGCGGCGGCGAAGGGCGGGATGCCGTTGGCGCCCGCGGCTGCCACCAGCTGCGATTGCATGGCGGGCGAGACGGTGCCGATGTAGTTGAGTGCGAGCTCGCCCGGCTTCATGGCCGTCGTGGTCGGACCGAGCAGGGAGCGCGCGATCGCCGCTTCACCCGCGGGGGTCCCGGCGACGGCAGGTGCTCCGGCGCCCGGGATCGCCGCCGCCGGCGCCCCGCCACCTGGTGCATCACAACATCCGACCGCCATAGGATCGATCCCCCCGGATCGTCGAGGCGCATCGCCCCGATGGTCGCCGCTCGTCCAGGGCGACCACCATCAGTTCTAAACTGGAAGCATCGATCTGGCAAGACGCTCGCGGGCACCCGATCGGCGCTGCTACGATTGCACCGGCGTCGCAGCCGGACGGAGGGAACAGGCATGTCGGTGGTGCAGGGCAAGGTGGCCGACCAGTTCCACGCCGCGATGCGTGAACGCGAGGCGGAGACCCTCTCGCCGCTCGCGGCGCGCTCCTACTGCACCGCGGGTCGCCTCGACCCGGAGGAGCCGGAGCAGTGCTCCGTGCGCTCGGCCTTCCAGATCGACCGCGACCGCATCCTGCACACCAAGAGCTTCCGCCGGCTCATGAGCAAGACGCAGGTCTACATCGCGCCCGAGGGCGACCACTACCGCACGCGCCTCACGCACACGCTCGAGGTGACGGCGATCGCCCGCACCGTCGCCCGCGCGCTCGGCCTCAACGAGGACCTCGTGGAGGCGATCGGCCTGGGCCACGACCTGGGGCACCCCGCCTTCGGCCACACGGGCGAGCACGCGCTCGACGAGGCGCTCAGCTCGCGGTTCGGCATGCGCTTCCACCACAACGAGCAGTCGCTGCGCGTCGTGGACTTCCTCGAGCGCGACGGCCGCGGGCTCAACCTCACGGCCGAGGTGCGCGACGGCATCAGGAACCACACGGGCGCCACCGACCCCGCCACGCTCGAGGGGCGCATCGTCAAGATCGTCGACCGCGTCGCGTACATCAACCACGACATCGACGATGCGATCCGCGCGGGCATCCTGCGCCGCGAGGACCTGCCGAAGGGCCCCATCGAACTGCTCGGCGAGACGGGCTCGGAGCGCATCGACCGCCTCGTCCACGACATGGTCGAGGCGAGCGCGGCCGCCGGCACGATCGCCCAGGGCGAGGACGTCGGCCCGGCGATGCTCGACCTGCGCTCGTTCATGTTCGAGCACGTCTACCTCAACGACGACAACAACGCCGACAAGCAGCGCGTCTCGGAGCTGCTGCCGCGCCTCGTCGATTGGTACGTGGAGCACCCCGACCAGCTGCCCTGGCTGCCCGGGGCTGCCGAGCGCGAGGACGAGCTGCCGCGGCGCATCGCCGACTGGATCGCCGGCATGACCGACCGGTTCTGCCTGCGCGTGCTGGAGGAGACGTTCCTCCCAAAGCGCTTCCGCTTCGCGCGGTAGCGGCCAGGCGCTCGCCGCTGGTCAGCGGGCCGGGGGCGCGGGCCGGTAGCTGCCCATCCAAGCGCACCCCGTCCAGATCTCCCACGCGTCATCGCGGTGTGGCGACGGATAGAGCCCTGGGGGAAGCACCGTGGTGTCCGGCGCGGTGATCACCGCGCCGTCCGAGCCGAGCCGCCACACCCCGGCGTAGTCCCATGGCATGGTCCGCCCGTGCCTGCGCTGTTGTTCGCGCGAGGGGAAGCCGGCCCATCCGAAGGCGCCCGAGATGAGCTGGAGCGTCGTGTAGCCGTGCTGGAACTCCTCGAGGTTGCGTTCGCCCACCCGTCGCCACGCGCGGAAGGCGACCACGACCCCGACGAGGGAGAGGACGCACACCGCGACCACGAGCCGGTCTGAGAGGAGCGCGAGGACGATGCACCCGAAGAACCCCGCCACGAAGGGCAGGATGACCCGGTTCGCCATCGCGCCCGCGGACCTCCCGGGCAGGAGCGGCGGGGCCGCGTTCGGGACGACCGGCAGTCGACCCTCCCGCGCCGCCTGCGCGTACGCGGGCACCTCCGACGGCAGGGGTCGTTCGCGATGGTCGGTCCGGGTCCCAGCTGCAGCCACCTCGTGCCGGTACCCCGCTCGAGCTCGCGCCGCACCCAAGCTCGTCAGGGTCTCGGGCAGTCCGACATCCGACCGACCGCGTAGAATTGTGCGGAAGTGGATAGGTTCCTCGCGATTGCGAGCGGGCCGCCCCGCCGCACAGACCCACGTAGGAGCAGCACCATGTCGCACCCCGTCCAGCTCGTCTTCAGCAACGATGACCGGAGCCGCAGCCGCGTCATGACGTTCTTCAACGGGCTGGTGATCATCCCGCACGCGATCGTGCTCGGCATCTACCGCGCCGTGGCCACCGTCGCCGCCGTCTGCGGTGGCATCGTGACGTTCTTCACGAAGCACAACCCCGAGGGCATCCACAACTTCGTCGCGGGCTACCTCGCGTACGAGGTGCGCGTGAACTCGTTCATGTTCCTGCTGGTCAAGGAGTACCCGCCGTTCCCGGGCGGCGACGACCCGTACCCCGTCTCGCTGACCGTGGCGCCGCCGGTGGAGCAGGGTCGCCTCGGAGTGCTCTTCCGCACGCTGCTGATGATCCCGGCCGTGTTCGTGTACTTCGGCCTCGCGATCGTGCTGCTGTTCACCTACGTCGGCAGCTGGTTCGCCATCATGTTCACCGGCAAGACGCCTGAGGGGTGCCAGGCCTGGGGCGAGAAGACGATGCGCTACGCCTCGCGGTTCAGCGCGTACCAGTACTACCTGACGCCCGTGTACCCGAGCACCGACGAGGCGACCGACGTCGCGATGTCCGCAGGCGTCGCACCCGCCGTCGCCTGACGGCGAATCCGAGGCTGGCCGGGGCCGCGACGCGCCTTCGATAGGATCGACGCGTGGCGGCAGGGGCAGCATCGGGACGGATCACGCAGGGGAGCATCGACGCGGTGCTGCAGCGCAGCGACCTCGTCGACCTCGCCGGTGGCTACACGCAGCTGCACAAGCGTGGCGCCGAGCATTCAGGACGGTGTCCGTTCCACGAGGAGCGGACACCGTCGTTCTGGGTGAACGGGACCAAGGGCGTGTACCACTGCTTCGGCTGTGGTGCCAGCGGTGACGTGATCTCGTTCCTGCAGGCCAAGCAGGGGCTCGACTTCGTCGAGGCGATCGAGCTGCTGGCCGATCGGTACCGCGTCGAGCTGGAGTACGAGGGTGGCGGCAAGGGCTCCGGCCAGCGCCGCCAGTCCAAGCGCCGCCTCTACGAGGTGAGCGACGCCGCCGCGGCGTTCTACGAGACCGCCCTGTGGAGCGCCGTCAGTGCGGAGCACGTGCGCGAGTACCTGGCCCAGCGCAACATCACCCCGGACACGGCCCGCGCCTTCCGCCTCGGGTTCTCGCCAGAGGCCGGCGTGCTCGCTGCCAAGGCGATGGAGCGCGGCTTCACCAAGGAGGAGCTGACCGAGGCGCGCCTCATCGGCGCCAAGGGGCACGACTTCTTCCGCGGGCGCCTCATGGTGCCGATCATCGACCGCGCCAAGCGCGTGATCGGCTTCGGCGCGCGCAAGCTGCGCGAGGAGCAGTTCGGCGGCAAGTACATCAACAGCTCCGACGGCGTGCTCTTCCACAAGAAGCAGACGATCTTCGTGTCGCCGGGGATCTCCGACGCCGCGAAGGCCTCCGGCAGCGTGCTCGTCGTCGAGGGGTACATGGACGTCATCGCGCTGTGGCAGGCGGGCTTCCGCAACGCATGCGCGGTGATGGGCACCGCCCTCACGGAGGAGCAGGTGCTCGAGCTCAAGCGCCTCGCGCCGCGCGCGCTGTTCGCGTTCGACCCCGACGCCGCGGGCCAGGTCGCAACGATGCGGGCGCTCGACCAGGCCCGGGCGCACGACCTGGACGTGCGCGTCGTGCTGCTGCCCGAGGGCGAGGACCCGGCCGACGTGATCCACGGCGCCGGCGGCCGGGAGCGGATGGAGGCGCTGCTCGAGGCGGGCGTTCCGCTGCTGCACTACCGCACCAGCATGCTGCTCGGCAGCGGCGACCTGGGTGATGCGACCGAGCGCGACCGGATCTGGCGCGAGGCGATCGAGCTGTTCCGCGCGGCGCCCGACGGCCCGGCGCGCCGTGACCAGATCGCGCGCCTGGGCAACGCGCTGCAGCTGGACGGCGACGCGCTCCAGTCGTTGTACGAGGTGACCGGCGCCGAGGCGCCGATGCGCCTCACGCGCCAGGACAGCTGGGAGCCGAAGTTCCGGGGCGAGCGCGAGGTCTCGCGGCGCGTGGCCACGACCGCGCCTCGATCGACCGCCATCGTGCGCGAGAAGCGCCTGCTCGCCGTGGCGCTGCGCCTCGCCGAGCGCGAGGGCGAGGCCGCCGGGCTGGCCACCACGCTCCCGCCCGCGGAGGCCTTCGGGCTCGACGTGCACCGCCGGGCCCGCACCGCGCTGGTGGAGGGTGGTGCCGACGCGCTCGCACCGGCGCGCGTGCGCGTGAGCGGCGACGAGGAGCTGTTCGAGCTGGTGGCCGAGCTGGCCACGCTCACCGAGCGCGACCGGGTGGGCGCCGAGGACCTCGGCACCCTGCGCGAGACCGTGATCGAGCTGTCGCACAAGGTCGAGCTGCAGCACCTCGAGCGCCGCATCGGCGAGCTCACCGCTCGCCTCGGCACCGCCGACGAGATCGCCGATGACGAGGCGCTCGTGCAGCTCGCGGCCGCCAA
>JAOPYS010000067.1 GCA_025964465.1 Thermoleophilia bacterium | reverse complement strand
CGTCGAACTCCTCCAGCCAACGCTCGAGCGTCTCGGACCACTCGTCCGGCTCCTCGGTCAGCACGAGCATCCGCGAGCGCACGTCCTCGCTGCGCTTCGTGTCGTGCGTGGAGCTCGCGTTCATCGACCCGGGCCAGCGCGCCGCGCGCTCCCCCATCAGCCAGTGGAAGCTGCCGACCGACCCGGCGGGGTGCTGGGGGTGTGCACCCACCTCGTTGCGCGCCGGCACCGCGTGGTAGCGGTAGAACGCCGTGTCCTCCACGCTCTTGGCGGTGACCGGCCCGCTGAACTGCTGCCACCGCATCGTCAGGTCCGTGTCGGTGCGCAGCGCCTCGGCCACCCGTGACAGCGCCAGCGGATCGACGCCGTCCGCGGCCGCGGCATCCGCGAGCGCGTGCTCGATGACGCGCTCGTCCTCGGCCGAGCGACCACGCGCGTCGACGTAGGTCCGGTACACGGGAAGCTGCGCCGTGACCACCGCCAGCGCGTCGCGCACGCGCCGGTCCTCGTCGTCCTCGGGCGCCCCGGCGTCGCGGCCCAGCACGCGTCGCGCCAGCCCGCCCAGCTCGCCCCAGAAGTACTCGCGGATGATCCGCAGCTTCGCCTGCGCCACGATCTCGTCGAACGCCAGCGGCACCTCCGCCACGTCCGCGTAGTGCTCGCGCGCCCGCTCGGCACCCTCCGCGTCGACGAACAGCCCGTCGCACGTGTCGAGGAACTCGTAGCCCGTCGTGCCGGCCACCGGCCACTCCGCCGGCAGGGGCTCGCCCGGCCCGAGGATCTTCTCGACGAAGATCGGCAGGTCGCCGCCGGCCGCCTCGCGCACCCGCTCGGCCAGCAGCTCGAGGTACGCCCGCGGGTCGCGCAGCCCGTCGACGTGGTCGACGCGGACCGCCGTCACGCGGCCCTCGCGCACGAGGTCCAGCGTCAGCCGGTGCACGTCGTCGAAGACGTGCGGCTCCTCCACGCGCACACCGACCAGGTCGGTGATGTCGAAGAAGCGTCGGTAGTTGAGGCGACGCGCCTGCTCGCGCCAGTCCGCCAGCTCGTAGTGCTGCGCGGCCACGACGGCTGCGACGTCGCCAGCGTCGGCGCTGCCCGGGGCGAGCGGCCAGCGGTTGTCGAAGTACGCCAGCTCGCCGCCCTCGACCGTCAGCTCGCCGGCCGCCAGCACGCCCTCGAGCGGCCCGCCGAGCACGGGCAGCAGCACGCGCCCGTTCCCCGCCGCCCAGTCGATGTCGAAGTGCCCGGCGAACTCGGATTCCTGCCCGTTCGTGAGCACGTCGCGCCACCACGGGTTGGCCACCGACGCGGCCATGTGGTTGGGGACGATGTCGAGCACCAGGCCCATCCCGTGCTCGCGCAGCGCGTCGCTGAACGCATCGAACTCCGCGCGCGTCCCCAGTCGTGGGTCCAGCTGCGTCGGGTCGGCGACGTCGTAGCCGTGCGTCGAACCGGGCGCCGCGCGCAGGATCGGCGAGCAGTACGCGGCCTCCACCCCGAGCCGGTGCAGGTACGGCACGATCCGCGCCGCCGCCGCGAACCCGAACTCGGCGGTCATCTGCAGGCGGTAGGTCGATCCGATCGGCGCCATGTCAGCCCCGCACCTCACGCTCGCCCACGAACCGCGACAGGCTCAGCGAGTGGGCCGGCACGACCAGCCCCGGCAGCTGGCGGACGTTGCCCTCCTGATGCTTGCGCGCGGTGTCGAGCAGCACCTCCCACCGCCCGGCGCGGCGATCGACCGCCGGCATCGTGAACTGCCTGGAGGTCTCCCCGCCGTTGAGCACGAGCAGCAGCGTGTCGCCCTTCGCGGCGCGCCCGCGCGAATCGACCTCGTCGGTGGCCTGGCCGTCGATGAGCATGCCGAAGCAGAAGTTCGACTGGTCGTTCCAGTCGCCGTCGCCCATCTCCGAACCGTCGGGGCGCAGCCACGTCAGGTCCTTGAGCCCGACGCCGGCGATGGGGTTGCCGTTGAAGAACGCACGCCGGCGCAGCACCGCGTGGCTCTCGAAGATCTCCGTCGCCCGCCGCGTGAACTGGAGCAGCTCCTGCGCGTCCTCGTCGAGGTTCCAGTCCACCCAGCTGATCTCGTTGTCCTGGCAGTACGCGTTGTTGTTGCCACCCTGCGTGCGACCCATCTCGTCGCCGCCGAGCAGCATGCGCACGCCCTGCGAGAACATCAGCGTGGCGATGAAGTTCTTGCGCATCTGCAGGCGCATCTGGTTGACGGCCACCTGCTCCGTCGGCCCCTCCGTCCCCCAGTTGCGCGAGAGGTTGTGGTTGTGGCCGTCGTTGTTGCCCTCGCCGTTGGCGTCGTTGTGCTTGTGCTCGTAGGCGGTCAGGTCGGCGAGCGTGTAGCCGTCGTGCGCCGTGACGAAGTTGATGCTGGCGTACGTGTTGCGGCCGCTCGCCGCGAAGATGTCACTCGACCCCGACAGGCGCGATGCCATCACGGGCAGCTGCCCGGGGTCGCCGCGCCAGAAGCTGCGCACGGCGTCGCGGTACTCGCCGTTCCACTCCGCCCACCCGACGGGGAAGTCGCCGACCATGTAGCCGCCCTCGCCGAGGTCCCACGGCTCGGCGATCAGCTTCACCTGCGAGAGCACCGGGTCCTGCTGGATGATGTCGAAGAAGGTGCCGAGGCGGTTCACCTCGTGCAGCTCGCGCGCGAGCACCGGCGCGAGGTCGAAGCGGAACCCGTCGACGTGCATCTCCAGCGCCCAGTAGCGCAGCGAGTCCATCATCAGCTGCATGGTCCGCGAGTGCACCATGTTGAGCGAGTTGCCCGTGCCGGTGTAGTCCATGTAGTGGCGCTCGTCACCCGGCACGAGGCGGTAGTAGCTGCGGTTGTCGACGCCGCGCAGCGACAGGGTCGGGCCCAGGTGCGACCCCTCGCCCGTGTGGTTGTAGACCACGTCGAGGATGACCTCGATGCCCGCGCGGTGGTAGGCCTTGACCATCGACTTGAACTCGTTGAGCACGTGGCGCGAGCGCAGCGTGGCGTAGCGCGCGGCGGGTGACAGGAAGGCGATGGAGTTGTAGCCCCAGTAGTTGGTGAGGCCCTTCTCCACGAGGAAGCGGTCGGTGGTGAACTCGTGCACCGGCAGCAGCTCGATCGCCGTCACGCCCAGCGACTGCAGGTGGTCGATGATCGGCTCGTAGGCCATCCCGAGGTAGGTGCCCTTGAGCTCGTCGGGCACCCCGGGGTGCAGCTTGGTCATCCCCTTGACGTGCGCCTCGTAGATGACGGTGCGGTTCCACGGCGTGTCGGGCTTGCGGTCTCCCGCCCACTCGAACGCGGGGTCCACGACGACGCACTTGGGCATGGAGCCGGCGCTGTCGCGCGTGTCCATCACGAGGTCGCCCTCGCCCACGGCGTAGCCGAACACCTCGTCGCCCCACGTGATCTCGCCGGCGACCGACTTGGCGTACGGGTCGATGAGGAGCTTGTTGGGGTTGAAGCGGTGGCCGTTGCTCGGGTCCCAGGGGCCGTGCACGCGATACCCGTAGAGCTGCCCGGGGCGCACGTCCGGCAGGTAGCAGTGCCAGTTGAGGTTGGTCCGCTCGGAGAGCGTCACCACGTGGCTGGGTTCGCCGTCGTCCGGGTCGTCGAACAGGCACAGCTCGACCCCGTCGGCGTGCTCGGAGAAGATCGAGAAGTTGGTCCCCTCCCCGTCCCACGTGGCACCCTGCGGGTACGGTTTGCCTGGCCAGCTGCGCATGGTCGACATGTCAGTCCTCGGTCTCGCAGCGGAACAGGGCGGCGCCGCGGGGGGCATCCCCGGAATCGAGCAGGCACGTCCAGCCCTCGCCGGGCAGGTTCGCGCGCCACATCTCGCCGAACCCGAGCACGACGAGCGTGCGCTCGCCGGCGTGGGCCCGCTCGATGCAGATCGTGCCGCGTGCCTCGTCGAGCCGCACGTCGGCCTCGGCGGGACGCAGGCGGCGGATCGACGGCAGGTCGCGGCGCAGGCGCAGCAGCTCGCGCGTCCAGTCGAGCTGCTCGCCGAAGGCGCCACGCTCGCGCGAGTCCCAGTCGAGCTGCGCCGAACGGAAGGTCGCTTCGCCCTGCGGGTCGGGCGCGTCGCCGTCGTGGAACGCCGCGAACTCGCGGGCGCGTCCCGCGCGCACGGCCGCCACGAGGTCGTCGTCGCCGTGGCTGACGAAGTAGGGGAAGGGCGCTGTCTCGCCGTACTCCTCGCCCATGAACAGCATGGGGACGAAGGGCGACAGCAGCACGGCCGCCGCGAGGAGCCGCTGCCCGGGCACGTCCACGCGTGCGGCGAGGCGGTCGCCGAGCATGCGGTTGCCGACCTGGTCGTGGTTCTGGGCGTACACGACGAAGCGATCGCCCGGCAGTCCCGCGGCGGCGGAGCCGTGGCGCCGCCCGCGGTGCCGCGAGTGCTGGCCCTCGTAGACGAACCCGCGCGAGTACGCGTGCGCGAGGTTGCGCAGCGGCTCGTCCGCGAAGTCCGCGTAGTAGCCGTCGCGCTCGCCCGTCACCGCGACGTGCAGCGCGTGGTGCAGGTCGTCGCTCCACTGCGAATCCATCCCGATGCCGCCGGGCTGCTCGCGCGGCGTGATCACGCGGACGTCGTTGAGGTCGGATTCGGCGATGACGTAGGCGCGGCGATTGAGGTCGTCGCGCAGCTCGGCGACCGCGTCGGCGAGCTCCGCCAGGAACGGCGTGGCCGACGTGTCGACGATGCCGTGGATCGCGTCGAGCCGGAGCCCGTCGACGTGGAAGTCGCGCAGCCACCCGAGGGCGTTCTCGATGAAGAACCGGCGTACCTCGTCGCTGCCCGCATCGTCGACGTTGACGGCCTGTCCCCACGGGGTCATGTGGCGGTCGGTGAAGTACGGCCCGAACCTGCCGACGTAGCCGCCCTCGGGACCGAAGTGGTTGTAGACCACGTCGAGCACGACCGCCACACCGGCCGCGTGCGCCGCGTCGACGAATCGTCGCAGGCCCTCCGGCCCGCCGTACGCGGAGTGCGCGGCGAACAGGTCGACGCCGTCGTAGCCCCAGTTGCGCGCACCCGGGAACTCCGCAACGGGCAGCAGCTCGATCGCGGTGATGCCGTCGGCCGCCAGCTGCGGCAGTCGCGCGGCGGCCGCGTCGAACGTGCCCTCCGGCGTGAAGCTGCCGACGTGCAGCTCGTAGATGACGTAGTCGCGCAGCGGGATGCCGCGCCAGGTCGAGTCGTGCCACTCGTGCGCTGCGTGGTCGACGACCTCGCTGCGACCGTGCACGCCATCGGGCTGGGACGCGGACGCCGGGTCCGGCAGCTCCAGCTCGTCGTCGTCGAGCAGGTACGCGTAGCGGGCTCCGGCCTCGACACCGTCGACGCGAGCACGCCGATAGCCGTGCTCGTCGGCATCGTCGAGGTCGACGACGCGGTCACCGACCACGAGGCGCACGCGCTCGGCGCCCGGCGACCACAGCACGAAGCTCGTGGAGCCGTCGGCGTGCGGCGTCGCGCCGAGCCGCTCGCCCGTCAGGGTCGCAGGGGATCGCACCGTGGACGCCGTCACTCGCCGCTCCCCGGGCGCAGCACGAGGCAGCCGAGCGGGGGCAGGGTCAGGTTGAGCGACCACGGGTGGCCGTGGATCGGCACGGGCGTCGTGTCGACGCCGCCGAAGTTGCCCTGGCCGCCGCCCCAGTACTCGGTCGCGTCGGAGTTGAGCAGCTCGTCCCAGTGCCCGGCCACGGGCACGCCGAGCCGGTAGTTCTCGCGCACCACCGGCGTCGCGTTGAGCACGATGAGCACGGGCGGCTCACCCTCTGCCTTGCCGTGGCGCAGGTAGCTGAACACGCTCTGCTCCGAATCGCTCGCATCGACCCAGGAGAAGCCGGCGGGGTCCACGTCGAGCTCGTGCAGGGCCGGCACCTCGCGGTAGATCCGGTTGAGGTCGGACACGAGCCGGAGCACGCCGGCGTGCGGCGCCTCGTCGGCCTGGTGCCAGTCCAGGCTCATGTCGTGGTTCCACTCGCGGCCCTGGCCGAACTCGCAGCCCTGGAACAGCAGCTTCTTGCCGGGCATCGTCCACATGTACGCATACAGCAGGCGCAGGTTGGCGAACTGCTGCCACGTGTCACCGGGCATCTTGGTGAGGATCGAGCCCTTGCCGTGCACGACCTCGTCGTGTGACAGCGGCAGCATGAAGTTCTCGGTGTAGGCATAGATCTGCCGGAAGGTCAGCTCGCCCTGGTGGTGGCGCCGGTGGATGGGCTCCTTCGCGAAGTACGACAGCGTGTCGTGCATCCACCCCATGTCCCACTTCATCCCGAAGCCGAGCCCGCCCGTGTACGTGGGCCGACTGACACCGCCCCACGCCGTGCTCTCCTCCGCGATCATCGCGATGTCGGGCTGCGCGCCGTAGCAGTCGTGGTTGAGCGCCCGCAGGAATGCGATCGCCTCGAGGTTCTCGCGCCCGCCGTGCTCGTTGGGGATCCACTCGCCGTCCTCGCGCGAGTAGTCGAGGTAGAGCATCGACGCGACGGCGTCCACGCGCAGCCCGTCCACGTGGAACTCGTCGAGCCAGTAGCGCGCGCTAGAGAGCAGGAAGCTGCGCACCTCGTTGCGCGAGTAGTTGAAGATCGAGCTCTTCCAGTCCGGATGGAAGCCCTGCCGCGGGTCGGCGTGCTCGAACAGGTGCGTGCCGTCGAAGTACTGCAGGCCGTGCTCGTCGGTGGGGAAGTGCGACGGCACCCAGTCGAGGATCACGCCGATGCCCGCGTCGTGCAGCTGCTCGACGAACACCTTGAACTCGGCCGGCGTGCCGTAGCGGCTGGTGGGCGCGAAGTAGCCGGTGGTCTGGTAGCCCCACGACCCGTAGAACGGGTGCTCCATGATCGGCATCAGCTCCACATGCGTGAACCCGGTGCTGCGCATGTGCTCGACCACGCGCGGGGCGAGCTCGGTCCACGTCAGCATGCGGTCGTCGTCGCCGCGCATCCACGAGCCGGGGTGCAGCTCGTACACGCTCATCGGCGCGTCGAGCCCGTTGCGCCCGGAGCGCTCGGCCATCCACGCGTCGTCGCTCCACGCGTGGTCGTCGTGCCACACCACCGACGCGGTCCTGGGCGGCAGCTCGGCGCGGC
>JAOPYS010000024.1 GCA_025964465.1 Thermoleophilia bacterium | reverse complement strand
CGCCTGGGCGCGCCCGATCGCCGACTTGGTGTCGGGCGAGTGGCTGCGCGGCACGCCGTGGCCGGCCTTCGTGCTCGCGGCGGCGGGCGCGGTGCTCGCCTACGAGGTCGGCGCCCACGCATGGAACGACTCGCTGTACCACATCGGCCAGGCCCAGAAGCTGCTCGCGCTCGACCACCCCACGTTCAACAACACCGTGCAGTTCCGCGACGGCAGCGCCCACCCCGGCTACCTGCTGCCGGTGTGGCACGAGGCGATCGCGCTCGTGTCGTGGGTGGGGCGGGTCGACCCCGTCACCGCGGCGTGGATCCTCCCGGCGCTCACCTTCCCGGTCGGCATCCTCGCGGTGGGCGGGCTCGGCTGGGCGGTGACTCGCGCGCGCGAGGCGACGACGGTCTTTGCCGCCGCCGCGCTGCTCACCTCCGTCGCCCAGCTGCCCAACGCCGACCTCGTCGTCAACGGGATGCACCCCGGCAACGTGGCGCTGGGGGTGCTCGCGCCGCTCGGGCTGGCGATGCTCATCACGGCGCTGTGGCCGGACCCAGAGGTCGCATCCGGCACGGCCACGCCGCGCACGGTCACGCGGGCCGCCGCCTTCGTGTGCGTGGTCGCCGTCGCGGGCATCGGCGCGCTGCACGTCGGCTACCTCTGGGTGTTCGGCCTCGGCGTGCTCGGCTACTACGTCGGGTGGGCGCTGCGGGCGCCCTGGCCGCGCGCCGTGGTCGTGCGCCACCTCACGACGGGGCTGGCGGTGGCGCTGGTCGCCGGTGCATGCCTGGCCATCCTGCTGCCCGGCCTCTCGAGCCAGGAGGGACTGGGCCGCGATGCGCAGCAGGAGCTCGCCGCCAACGAGGATTCCGGGCTGTACGAAGGGGAGAACGCCGCCAACCTCGACGACCTGTTGCGTGGTGGCACGCAGCACTTCCACCTGCGGGCCGACTACCTCGTGCTGGGAGGCGGGATGGCGCTCATCGGGCTGCTGGCCATCGCGCTCGTGCCGCTCGTGCCGCGCTGGCCGGGCGGCTGGTACCTGTGGGGATCGACGGTCATCGTGCTCGCCATCGCGCTGCTCGACGCGGTCTTCCCCGGGTTCGTGAAGGTCGTGACGCTCGACCAGGCGCGGCGCGTGGAACGGGTGCTGCCGCTCATCGCCGGGTTGTCCGTGGCGGCCCTCGCCGTCGGGGTCGGCGCCGTGCGACTGTGGCTGCGCGGCGGCGCACAGCGGGCATCGGCCGCGCTGTTGGCGGTGGGTGCCGCCGCCGGGCTGGCAGTGGTCGTCGACTCGGTGCCGCCGCTCGCCGGCTACGGCGGGCACCGCATCGTGGCCCCGTGGATCGTCTACGCCGTCCTCGTCGCGCTCGGCGTGGCGGTCCTCGTCAACCTCGCCCTGCTCGTGCGGCGCGCCCTGCGACGGAACCACTCCACCACGAGCACGAACATGCCGCTGAGCGGCAATTCGGTGCTCATACGGGGAGGGGCGGAGGGCGTGGGGTGGCCGACCGCGCTCGTCGGCCGCGCCGTCGCCGGCGTCGCCACGCTCGTGCTGCTCGTCGGCGCCTCGCCGGTGTACGCGCGCCTCGGCGACATCGACGAGCCGGGCCGCGTCGCGGGCGTCGGGGCCTCCATGCGCACCGCCGAGATGCGCCTGTTCACCCCGGCGGTGGCCAAGGCCCTGCGCGGGCTGCCCGTCGGCTCGACCGTGCTCGCCGACCCCCGGGCCAACACGCGCGACGCCTACATCGCGATGGCGATCGCCCCCGTGTACGTCGTCTCCTCCGTCCCCCGGCACACGGCGCTCACCCCGAAGAACCGCGTGGAGGAGCGCTTCCGCACCGCGGTCTCGTTCTTCGACGGCCGCTCCGGCCCCGACGGGGTCTTCACCGAGGGCCTGTCGCGCCGCGAGCGCCTGCAGCTGCTCCTCGACCAACACGTCGACGCGATCATCGTCAGCCCGCGCGGGCAGGCGTACGTGCGACGGATGCTGCACAGCGCGCCCGGCATCCGTTCGGTGGCGCTGCCCGGGCCGAAGGACAACCAGCGCATCTACCTCGTCGACCGGCCCGCCCTCCGGAAGGCACTCGCGCAGGGTTGATCCCCGCTCGGTGTCCCCTCCCGGACCGCACCTGCGCACGCACCGCGCCGCACCGCACCGCACGTTTTGCTCGTCCACCGACCGGGGCACAACCAGTGGGTGCGCGGCATCGCGCCACTTGGAGGCACCATGAGCGACGGCAAGCACCAGCACATCCTCATCGTCGAGGACGAGGAGTCGATCTCCTCCTTCGTGAAGATGTACCTCGAACGCGAGGGCTACCGCGTCACCGTGGCACCCACGGGCGAACGCGCCCTCGCGGCGCTCGAGGACAAGGTCGACCTCGTCACGCTCGACCTGATGCTCCCCGACATGGACGGCCTCGACATCTGCCGCCAGGTGCGCGCGACGTCGAACGTGCCGATCATCATGCTCACCGCGCGCGACGAGGACATCGACAAGATCGTCGGGCTCGAGGTGGGCGCCGACGACTACCTCACCAAGCCGTTCAACGCCCGTGAGCTGATCGCCCGCATCAAGTCGATCCTGCGCCGCGCGAGCGCGCCGGTGAACACCTCCAAGAAGCTGGTCTGCGGCGAGATCCACATCGACGCCGCGCGCCGCGAGTGCCTGCTGTCGGGCGAGCAGGTGATGCTCGCGCCGAAGGAGTTCGACCTGCTGTGGGAGCTGCTCGAGCGCGACGGCGAGGTGCTCAACCGCGACCAGCTCCTCGAGAAGGTCTGGGGCTACACCTTCGCGGGCGACACTCGGACGGTGGACGTGCACGTGCGCCAGCTGCGCAAGAAGCTCGGCGACGCCTGCCCGATCGTCACGGTCTGGGGCTCCGGCTACAAGGTCGGTGCCGAGGTCAACGCGGCGTGACGTCGGCTCGCCCGGCAGGGCACGCGTGATCGCCTCGCTCAGGGCGCGCCTCGGCGCGCTCGCGGCGCTGCTGGTGCTGGCCGGGGCCGTGATCGGCGTGCTCGG
>JAOPYS010000430.1 GCA_025964465.1 Thermoleophilia bacterium | reverse complement strand
CGGCACCGAGACCCACCAGACGCCGCGCGACGTCTCGTTCTGCACGCACGTCACGGCGCGGCAGGCACCGCTCGTCGTGCGCGACGCGGCCCGGGACCCGTACTTCGCCGAGAACCCGCTCGTCGCCGCCGACGGCACGGGGTTCCGCGCCTACTGCGGCGTGCCGATCACCGACGGCGCGGGCACGGTGCTGGCGGTGCTGTGCGTGGTCGACGGATGCGCGCGCGACTTCGACGACCAGCACGTCGCGGCGCTTCGCGAGCTCGCACAGGCCGCCGCCACCGTGCTGCTCGGCGCGGCCGCCGCACCGACGTTGCCGCAGCTCGCCGCCAGCCCGCAGCCGGCGCGGCCCGCCCTCGACGAGCCACTGCCGCTCGAGCTCGACCCGCTGCACGCATGGATCGACGCGGCGATGCCCACGGCGGACGAGTTCGACGACGAGGTCGCGCGGCGCAGCGGTCGCCGCCGCATCCGACTGCCCCTCCGCGCGCGGTCCGCCGCGCGCGCCGGCAGCCTCCAGCCGAGCTGACCTCCCGAGGCTGAAGTCAGTCGATGAGGCCCGAACGAAGCGCCTTCGCCACGGCCTCGGTGCGCCCATCGACGCCGAACTTGGCGAGCACGTTCGACACGTGTGCCTTGACCGTCTCGGCTGAGACGCCGAGCTTGTGCGCGATGCCCGTGTTCTGCATGCCGTCGGCCATGAGGACGAGGATCTCCAGCTCCCGGGGCGAGAGCGGGGTGGTGGTCGTGCCGGGGGTCGGCGCCAGCATCTCCGCCGCGATGGTCGGGTCCAGGTAGCGGCGACCGTCGCGCGCCGCCACGAGGGCATCGACCAGCGTCGTGAGCGACGAGTCCTTGAGCACGAACCCGGCGACCCCGGACTCGAGGGCTTCCTCCGCCTGCCGCGTCGTGGCCGACCCCGAGAAGAGCACGACGCGCATGCTCGGCGTCGCCTCCAGCCACTCGCGCGCGAGGTCGAAGCCGCTGCCGTCCGGGAGCCGCACGTCCATCAGGATCAGGTCAGGGCGGGACCGGCCCAGCATCGCTCGAGCCTCGACGACGGAGGACGCCTCCGCGACCACCTCCAGCCAGTCCAGGCCCTCGAGCCGCGCGCGGGTGCCGGCGCGCACCACCTCGTGGTCGTCGACGAGTGCACACGTGATGGGTGTGGTGTCGGTCATCGACCAGCCTCGCTCAGCATGTCGCTCCCTGACAGTTCGTGGCGATGCTCGACCGGGGCGATGAAGGCCGGATCGTGGAACGGCAGCCGCGACGACAACGTCGTCCCGTCCGCCGAACGCACCAGGGTGAGGTCGCCGCCGTGTGCGCGCACCCGTGCGTCGAGGAGCATCAGCCCACGCCCCGCGCCGAGCGGTTCGTCGCGTCCGGCGGCGCCGGGGCACCCAGGGTCGTGGACCGCGATGCGCACCGAGTCGGTGGCGAGGCCCACCTCGAGCCTGATCGGCCCGCTGCGCGCGTACTTGCACGCATTGATCAACCCCTCGCGCGCCACGCGGAACGCCGTCCTGCCGACGCCCTCCGGGAGTGGCGTGATGCCCGACACCGCGCACTCGATCGTCGAGCCGAACTGCGTCGCGATGGCCTCGGACAGGTCTGCAAAGCCCGTCTTCGGGTGATCGAGTGCGTCCTCGAGCGGATCGAGGCCGGCCATGATCCGGCGCAGTGCCCGGAGGGAGAGGCGCACCTGGATCGCGGCGTCCGCGGCGAACGGGTGCAGTTCGGCGCCGGATTCCAGGAACATGAGGGCGGCTGCGAGGTGCTGGATCGCCGCATCGTGCAGGTCACCCGACAGGCGCGCCAGCAGCTCCTCGGTTTCGTTGGACTGCTGCGCGACCAGCAGCGCGAGGGCCTGCTCGCGCGCGACGAGGCGCTGGCGCATCCGTTCCTCGTCCGTGACGTCGCGCCCAGCCGCGAAGACCTCGCCCGTCTCGACGTCGACCGACGAGCGCCAGTCGATCGAGCGATACGTGCCGTCCGCGGCACGCATTCGGTACGTGCGCGACGGCGGTGCTACCCCCGACGCCAGCTCGTCCAGGATCGCAACGACCCCGGAGATGTCGTCGGGGTGGATGAACCGCTCGAACGACTCGCCCGTGACTTCATCGACGGCCCAGCCAAGCACGCGCGTCCACGCGGGATTCACCTGCCGGTACCGACCCTCCGGCGACGCGACGCACCACATGTCGTGCGCCAGTGCGAAGAACTTGGAATTCACTACGACAACCCCTGATGGACGAAAATCAGAAGACTCTTACCCGGAGGGGCGCCGACCTAGGGGACGGTGATGGAACCGTCCGACAACTTTGAGGAGGTTGCGACCGAACCGCCCTCGGGCCGCGGTGACCGTCGGGAATAGCGGGTGCATGTCCCTGCCACCATCTCCCGACGGCCGGGTGCTCACGTGTGTCCTCGCGGATGATCACGACGGCATCCGGGGCGCGACCCGAGCGCAGCTCGACCGGCTCGGATGGGTGGAGGTCGTCGCGGAAGCCGCCGACGGTGATGCGGCCGTCGCGGCCATTGCCGGGGTGCGCCCTGACGTCGCCGTCGTCGACGTGCAGATGCCCGGCAGGTCCGGCATCGAGGTGTGCGCGCACCTGGCCGAGCAGGGGCTGCCGACGGAGATCGTGCTGTTCACCGCGGTACCCACCGAGGCGAACGTGGAACTGGCTAGGCGCGCCGGGGCTGCGGCACTCGTCGCGAAGGACGAGGGGTTCGCGCCCCTGCGATCGGTGCTCGAGGCGATCCGGTCGCGAGGCGCGGCCGCGTCCGGGGGCTAGGTCGCCAGGCGCACGCCCTTGACGGCGAGCTTCGTGGCGGTCCGCAGCCGCCGCGAGGATGCCCCGCTGGACGGCGGCGTGGCGTCGGCGGTGCTGCGCACGATCCGGAACCGCAGGCGGCGGCCCAGGATGCCCGCCCAGCAGTGGTCGCCACGCAGTGCGGCCCGTGAGCGCAGCATCCGAGCGACGTCGAGCGCCTCGCGCCCGCCGGTGATGCGGACGCCGGCCTCCCCCTGCTCGCACGTCAGCGTGGCGAAGTCGCACCCGTTGGTCACGGCCCGCAGTGCACGGGAGGTCTCGCGCAGCACCACCGCGTCGTTGGGCATGCGGCCGCCGCGGCTCGAGAGGATGCGCTCGAGCTGCTCCAGGCTGATCGACTCGGTCGACGTGGCGGCGGGCTGCGGCGTGGGGGCGGGTCGGCGTCGCGTCTTCATGGCGTGCTCCATCCGTTCGTTCTGACCTCTGCATCGGGCGCGGCGTCGTCGCCGCGCAGGCCCAGTCCGGGTGCCCTCGCTCCCCATCTGGGGAGGTTGGGCGCGCGAACGACCCGACCGAAAGCTCGTAAATCGAGGCAACTCGGTGCATCTCGGTTGCGAGCAGGGGCATGGATGGGGCAACCGCCGCGATACTCGTCACCGCACGCTCGACGCCAGACCGGAGACCACGCCATGCCCGACGCTTCAGCCCCCTCGACCGATGCTCCCTCGATCGCTCCGCTCGCCGCCGACGACGTCCGTGACGAGGTCGTGACGCTGCTGCGGCAGCTGGTGTCGTGTGACACGTCGAACCCTCCGGGCCACGAGACGCAGGCGCTGGCGATCATCGAGGCGTTCGCCCGCGACGCCGGGCTCGACACGGAGCGGGTCGTGAAGGAGGACGACCGCGCCAACCTGATCGTGCGCCTGCGCGGCTCGGGCGGTGGCCCGTCGCTGGGGTTCCTCGGGCACCTCGACGTCGTGCCGGTCGACCGCGAGGACTGGTCCGAGGAGCCGTTCGCGGCGGTGGAGCGGGACGGCGCGATCTGGGGTCGCGGCACGGTCGACATGAAGTGCCAGGTCGCCGCGACGACCGTGGCGCTCGCGCGGCTGGCACGCGCGGGCTTCGAGCCGCGCGGCGACATCATGCTGATCCTCGTGTCCGACGAGGAGGTGGGCGACGCCGAGGTCGGCGCGCCGCACCTGGTCGAGGCGCGCCCCGACCTGAATCCCGACTTCGTGATCGGCGAGGGGTCGGGCGAGCGCTACGACACGCCCGTCGGGCCCGTCTACCTGCTCGACTGCGGCGTGAAGCGCTCGTGCCCCGTCACCATCACGGCGCTCGGCGAGACCGGCGACGCGTCGCTGCCAGACATCAAGCGCAACGCGATCCACGAGCTGGGCCGGCTGATCGGTCGGCTGGAGGCGTGGGAGTCGCCCACGGTCGTGGTGCCGGAACTCGAGGGGATGCTCGACGTGCTGGCGCCGGGGGTCGAGGGCGACGAGGAGCGGGTCGCGATCGCGCGGCGCGCACACCCGGGCCTCGACCAGGTCGTCGGGGCGCTCACCCGCACCACCTTCCAGCCCGTCACGCTCGAATCGCCCGAACCGCTCAACGTGGTGGCCCGGCGCGCGACGATGCAGGTGCAGGCGATCGCCCTGCCGGGCGTCACCCGCGCGCAGGTCGAGGCGGAGGTGCGCGAGGCACTCGGGGAAGGCCACTACGAGCTGGAGGTGGAGGAGCCCGCGGGTGGGCTCATCACCTCCCCCGACAGCCCCCTGCGCGATGCGATCGAGGCGTTCCTGGCCGAGCACGATCCCGAGGCACAGCTCGTGCCGGCGCTCGGCTACGGGTTCGCCGACTGCCACCTCATGCGCGAGCACTACGATTCCACGACCTACGGGTTCATCCCCTTTCGCAACGCCGACCCGATGCAGAACCTGGCGACCAAGCACGGAGCCGACGAACGCATCGAGGTGGAGGACCTCGTCTTCCAGACCCAGGCCGCGCACTTCGTCGCCCAGCGCATCGGGCAGCTGACGGCGTAGCGGGTCGGCGGTATGGTCGGTGCGTGGAGGCGTTGACCGAACAGGAGCTGGTGTCGCGGCTCGCGCGCGACGTGATCCGGCTCGCGGCAGGCGCTCGACTGCGCGTGGGGATCGACGGGATCTGCGCGAGCGGCAAGTCCACGCTCGCGCGGGCGCTTGTGGCACAGGTGGCCGCGGGGGCCGTGCCGGCGCGGTTCGTCTCGAGCGACGGATTCCACCTGCCCCGCGCGGCGCGGCACCGCGGTGGCCGGCGATCCGCGGAGGGGTACCTGCGCGACACCTATGACGTGGCCGCCATCCGTGACCGCCTGCAGCGCCCGCTGGGTGCCGGGGGCGACGGCCGCTTCGCGCCGGCGGTGTTCGACCTGGCCGCCGACCGCGCGGTCGAGGCGGAGCCCGAGCTCGCCCCCGAGGGGCTGGTCGTGGTGTACGACGGCACGTTCTGCCTGCGCCCCGAGCTGCGCGACGGATGGGACCTGCGCGTCGCACTGCGGGTCGACCGGCAGGTCGCCGAGGATCGCCTCGTCGCGCGGGAGCGAGCTGCGCTCGGCGACGATGCGCGCACGCTCGCCCAGGAGCGCTACCACGCGGCGTGGGACCTGTACGCCGCGGAGGCGGACCCCGAACGCGCGGCGCACGTCGTCGTCGACAACACCGATCCCGCCCGGCCGGTCGTCCTCGCCGATCGGCTGAGGTGACGGGCTCGCCGCGAGCAGGGCGGGTCGTGGTCTTCGACCTGGACGGGACGCTCGTCGACTCGCACGCGAGCATCGCCGCGTCGCTCGACCACGCGCTCGCCGCGTACGGCATCGAGCCACCGGGGGAGGCCGAGCTGCGCGCGCTGGTCGGCGCGCCGCTGCACGCCGCGCTGGCCTCGCTGACCGGGCTCGCGCCGGCCAGCGCTGCCCTCGGCGCCGTCGTCGACGACTTCCGCGCGCACTATGCCGGCACGTACCTGGACTCGACGTCGGCCTACGACGGGATCGTAGGCGTACTCGACGAGCTCGCGGCGGCCGGGTACACGCTCGCGGTGGGCACGTCGAAACTGCACCGGTCGGCCGTGCGACTCCTCGAGCATCTCGGCATCGCGGACCGGTTCGCGGTCATCGAGGGGCATGCGCCGTCGGCGCAGAACGAGACGAAGGCGACCGTGGTCGGACGCGTGCTCGCGGCGTTCGATCCGGCCACGCGGTTCGCCATGGTCGGTGACACCGCCTTCGACGTCGACGGGGCGGGCGAGCACGGCGTGCCGACCATCGGCGTGACGTGGGGCACGTCGAGCGACGCGGAGCTGCGCGCGGCCGGTGCCCTCATGACGGTGCAGCACCCCGCGCAGCTGCCCCTGGCGATCGCGGCGTGCCTCGACGCGCACTGATCCGTGCGCGTCAGGGGCCCGTTTCCTGCGACCGGACTGACACGTTGCTGCGAGGTTGCGCAGGCTGTCATTGACATCGTGTTTCGAACGGTCCGGGCCGGGCATGGCCCCACGGCAACCCCTCCCACACGACAATCACGGACGAGGATCCACATGACGAAGCAGCGAGACCAGGCCGCGCGCGAGCGGGCCGACCAGAAGATCACCCAGCACCTCTACGAGGTGCACGCGCTCGAGCTGATGGTGGTCAACACCCTCACCGCGCACATCGCGATGACGCCGGCGGGCGCGTACCGCTCCGGCCTCGAGACCCACCTCGCAGAGTCGCTCGACCACGCCGACCGCATCCAGCGCCACCTGGCCAGCCGCGATGCCCGGCGCAGCCTCGCTCAGGTCGGGTACGGCCTGGCGCAGGGCGCGATGAGCCAGGCCGTGGCGTTCGGCAAGGTGCCGTTCGACATGGCTCGCGGCACCAGCGGCGAGGAGATGCTCGTCAAGAACCTGCGCGACGAGTGCGCCAACGAGACCGCGGAGGTCGCCGCCTACCTGATCCTCGAGCAGTACGCGCGCGAGGTCGGCGACACGGCCACCGAGCGACTCGCGGCCTCGATCCGCGCGGACGAGGAGCGGATGCTCGAGCGCCTGTTCGACCAGGCACCGCGCCTCGTGGCCGACGCGGTCGCCGCGGACGTCGACGGCAATCCGCAGTTCTCGGTGGGCCGGGTCGGCGCCATCGACGGCGTCCGTTCCGTGGCGACGGCGGCGGCGCGGTCCGTCGCTCGGCGCACCAATCGCCTCGCGCGACGCGTCGAGGTGAGTTCCGGCAGCTCGACCCCGTCGAACCGTCCGAAGGTGACGGGCCCGCGCGCCGAGAGCGCGCTGACCCGCAAGGACACCGCCTCCAAGGGCGGGACCCGCAAGTCGACGAGCGGTCGCGGCGGCTCGTCGTCGGCCAAGCGTGCATCGACGTCACGGACGAAGCGATCCTCGGCCAAGTAGGCCTGCCCCACCCGAGGGCCCTCGTCGTCGCACCACGGTGCGCGGCGGGGGCCTTCGTGCGTCAGGCACCGGCGGGCGCTACGCAGCGCGCTGCTGGGTGGGCAGGTCGGCCGCCTCGATGCGGTAGCTGTCGAGGGGGTTGCCGATCCGTGCCCTGCGCGCCTCGATGACCGGCGAGAGGATCCACACCTCGTCGCACGCCGTGCACTTGACCGAACCCACGAAGGCGAACGACGCGTCGTAGTGCGAGTACGCGCCGCACTCGCAGTTCAGGTCGAGGCGCGTCGTCGTGTCCTTCCACTCCAGGCTCACGCGTGCACACATCGGCGTCCCCTCCGTCGCTCGATTCCCGAGCCCCCACTGTAGGGGCTGGGTGCGGAGCCTTGTCAGAGCGTGCAGCAAAGTCTGCAGGAAACCGCAGCTCAGTGATCGAAAGCGGCGCGGGCTACGCGCGAAGGGTTCGCAGGAACGAGTCGCTGGCGATGACCTTGGCGCCCAGGGCCTCGACCCGGTCGCGCAGCTCGGCGCGGCTCGTGACAACGATCACCGGCTCGGCCTCCGCACGAAGTTCCTCGACCTCGCCCACGATGACGTCGCCGACGGGCTCGTCGTGCGTGGCCACCACGACGGTGCGCTCGTCGTGCTCGTGCATGCCGGGCCCGAGCTCCCCGTAGCTGCCGTCGAACACCACGGCCACGATCGGCGTGCGGGGGTGCTCCCCCGCCCAGCGCGCCGCGGCCCCGACCAGCTCACCCTCCGCGAGCTCCGGCTCACGCTCACGCAGCACGCCGCGCCCATCGATGATCACGTGGAGGAACATCGCAGCATCATACGGGCGGGGCCGGGCCCGCGACCGGACTGCCACGTGCGGACGCTCACCCCGCTAGAGCTCGGAGCCAGGGCTCGCGGCGGGCGCCGGTGCCTTCGCCGCGACGTGCTTGGCCACCTGGTCCCGGAGGTCGCGGAGCAGGCGCTCGAGGTCGGCGGCCTGCTGCGTCGCGGCGGCGGCCTTGGTTGTCGAGCCCGCCTTGGTGGCGGTGACCGTCACGCGCTTGGCCGAACCCCCGGCAGTGGTCCCTGCGGGCGTCGCCACCGCGCGGGTCGCGCCCGCGACCGCAGCCGCCGCGTCCAGCACCTGCCGACCGGGAAGCTGCACCCCGGCAGCGTCGGCGACCGACGTGACCGCCGCGAGGGGATCCCCGCTCTTGACGGCCTTGGCGATCCCCGCCGCGCCAGTGGCCGCATCGACGACCGCGCTCGGGGCGCCGAAGGCACCGAGCGCGCTGCTGGCGAGTGACAGTGCGTCGCCCGCGTCACCGCCCTTGAGCAGCTTCACTCCGGCGCGTGCCGCGTTGAACGCGGACACGTAGGGGCCCGTGACCGGGTTGACCGCGAGGAAGGTCGACAAGCCCTGGCCGACGACCGGGATCTCCTTGATGGTGTCGAGCACCGATCCACCGGCCTCGACCACCTCGCCAACGGCGTGGGCGGCCCCCTTGGCCACGTCGCCCACGACGTCCGCCACCGCCTTGAACGGCTTCGTGATCACGTCGAACAAGCCCATGCCGAGCCATCCCCCCGAACGCTGCGTCCACAGCGTCACGGAGCCCCCCATGGCCCGTGACGATGTGCGTCGACCGGGGGTGTCCGTGGCTGGTGCCTGCTCGGCGTGCGTCCCCCTGTCCCACCTCGAACGTACGACGAAGGCGCGCGCACCGACAACGGGGACCCGGTGCTACCCGGCGTCGAGGGCCGGGAGTCGCAGCGGCGATCCGGCCACGGATCCTCGGATCCGGATAGCGTGTCGCCGTGCACACCTTCCTGCGGTTCATCCTGCGCTTCAAGTTCGTCGTCCTGCTGTTGGCCGTGGCCGTCGTGGCTGCGGGCACCTGGAGCGCGACCCAACTGCGCCAACAGCTGTTCCCCGACATCGCCTTCCCGTTCGCTGTGGTCGAGGTGAAGGCGCCGGGCGTCCCGCCCGCGGTGCTCGACGACCAGGTGGCGAAGCCCCTCGCCCGGTCGGTCAAGGACATCGACGGCGTGCGCAACCTCACCACGGTGGCCAGCGATGGCGTGGTGACGATCTACGGCGAACTCGACCTCGGCGTCGACGTGAAGGACACGACCAAGCTGCTCCTGCGGCGCATGCGGACGGTCGACCTGCCCGCCGGCGCGGGGCGCCCCAGCGAGCTGGGGTCGTTCACCGAGCAGCCGGTGCTGATCTCCGCGATCGCCGCGGATTCCACGAAGATCGAGGACCTCACGCCGCGTGTCGAGCGGCTGCGGCGCGAGCTGCTGCACATCGACGGGGTGGCCAAGGTGGAGGTCCCGGGCGCGCTGCGCGACCAGGTGCAGGTGCAGCTGACGCCGCAGGCCGCGACGGCCGGGTACACGCCCGCGGCCGTGCTCGACCTGCTCGGGACGAAGGC
>JAOPYS010000426.1 GCA_025964465.1 Thermoleophilia bacterium | reverse complement strand
TTGAGGCCGAGCCAGAGCGCCTCCCAGTCCTCGCTCTCGAAGTCGATCGGGTAGATGTCCTGGTACTTCTTGGGCGGGTTCTCCGCGTACTGGATCGTGCCGTCGGGGCGCTGCCGGAACCACGTGGGGTGCTCGGCCACCCACGGGTGGTCGGGCGCGCACTGGTAGGCGAGGTCGAGCGCGAGCTCGAGGCCCTGCTCCGTGGCGGCCGAGACGAGCGACGCGAAGTCCTCGAGCGTGCCGAGCTCCGGGTGGATCGCGGTGTGGCCGCCGTCCTTCGAGCCGATCGCCCACGGGCTGCCGGGGTCGCCCTCGCCCGCGGTGACGGCGTTGTTGGGGCCCTTGCGGTGGTCCGTGCCGATCGGGTGAATCGGCGGCAGGTACAGCACGTCGAAACCCATGGCGGCGATGCGGGGCAGCTCGGCCTCGACGTCGGCGAGCGTGCCGTGGCGGCCCGGCTCCGGCGACGCCGAACGCGGGAAGCGCTCGTACCACGTGCTGAAGCGCGCGCGCTCGCGGTCGACGACGACCCGCAGCTCGCGCGCGTAGGCGCTCTCGTGCTCGCGGTCGGGGTGGCGTCGCATCGTCGCGTCGAGCTCGGGGGCGAGCGCCGCCGCGGTGCCCTCCTCGCCCCCCGCCTCGAGCAGCTCCGCGGCGGCCGCGAGCTGCTGGGCGTCGGCGGCCGAGCCGTTGGGCGAGCCGGCGGCCTCGATGCGTGCGATCGCCGCGCGCAGGAACCGCGCGCCGATCTGCAGGTCGACGGTGACGTCCTGCCCGGCGTCGACGCGCTTGCCCAGGTCGCGGTGCCACGTCAGCCAGTGGTCCACCCACGCCGAGAACGCATAGCTGTAGGCGCCCTGCTGCGTGACCGGCAGCTCCGCGTACCAGCGATCGTTGCCGGCGGCCAGCAGCGGCGTCTCCTGCCACTCCGCCTCGGTCTCGTGTCGCCAGCGCGCCACGCCGGCGACCATCTCGTGCCCGTCGGCGAACGCATCCACCTCGACGCGGAAGGCGTCGCCCACCACGGCCTTGGCCGGGAATCGGCCGCCGTCGACCTCCGGGGAGGCCGCCTCGAGCGCCACCCGCCGCCGCGCGACCTCGTGCACGTTCGCCGGCAGCCGCGCCGCCTTGGGCTTCGTCGCCCGTGCGGCCTTGGGCTTCGCAGCCTTCGTGCCAGTCGCAGCCTTCGTGTTCGCGGCCTTCGTCGCGGGTCGCTTGCGTGTCGAGCCGGTGCCCGGTGCCATGTCCGGTGTCCTTCCGTGGAGCGGTGATCTCGAATCCATCACCTACCCAATCAGGAACCGCGCTATCGGACCGCTCCCGACAGGAATCGACAGCTAGTTCTGCGAAGGATCGTGTCGGCTCCCGCGGGCGCGTGCCACCCCGTATCCCCCTTGTCCCGCTCGGCGGGCCATCGTCAAATGGTCGGGACGAGGGGCGCCGCCGGACACCGCGCCCCTGGACGACAGCCACGCCAGGGAACGACGCCATGGGATTTCTCGATTCGGTCACGAAGCCGTTCACGGCTGCCGCGCACGCGGTCGGCGACGCCGCCGGGGCGGTGACGCACGCGGTCGGTGACGCGGCCGACGCCGTCACCCGCGCCGTCGGCGATGGAGCCAAGGCTGCCAAGGACGGGCTCGACGACCTCGCGGACACGAAGGGCTGGGCGGGCTTCGGCCTCAAGCTGATCCCGGGCGTGGGGCAGGCGATCGAGGCCGTCGACACGGTGCGCTCGGTGTCGGACCTCGTCTCCGGCAAGCCCGGCGCATCGGTGTGGGACATCCCGCTGCTGGGCGAGGCGAAGGGCATCGGCGAGGGCGCGGTCGACCTGGTCAAGGGCGTCGGCGAGCTCGGCTGGACCGGCATCAAGAGCAACCCGATCCGCGGCCTGTGGGACGCGGACGGGCTCAGCGAGCAGTGGAAGCAGAACCTCGACACCGCCGACTACGTCGTGCACCACCCCAAGGAGGTGGGCGAGGCGATCATCAAGCCGATCACCGACGACGTCGACGGCGGGCGCGACTACGAGGCGAAGGGCCGCATCGGCTTCGAGGTGCTGTCGGCGATCTTCGGCACGAAGGGCGCGAACAAGCTGGCGGAGCTCGCCGGCGACGCAGGCAAGGCCGCCGAGGTGGCGGGCGAGGCCGGCAAGGCGGGCGAGGTCGCGAGCGAAGCCGGCGCGGCAGGCGAGGTCGCCGGCGACGCGGGCAAGGCGGCCGAAGCTGCGGCCGCGGCGGAGGAGGCTGCCACGACCGCCGGCCACGTCACCGAGACGGCCGCGGCACGCACGAAGGACATCGAGCGCCTCGTCCCCGGCCTCAGCGGCGACACCGAGAAGTTCGCGCAGCGCCTCGACGTGAAGCACCTCTTCGAGGGCGATTCGACCGGCGGCGTGCACCACGTCCCGGAGCCCGGCACCTACGGCAACACCGTGGTCGAGGCGAAGGGCACGATCAAGCCCAACTCCACGTGGCGCGCCGAGGTGACCATCGACGGCGTGAAGAAGGAGTCGACGATGTTCCCGCGCGAGTGGTCGCGCGCCGACGTCGT
>JAOPYS010000464.1 GCA_025964465.1 Thermoleophilia bacterium | reverse complement strand
GAGCGCGCCCTCGATGGCCGAGTTCATCATCGCCGTCGCCGCCTCGGGCGTGAGCTTGGCCAGCAGCGGCGCGACCAGTTCCGCCCGGCTCACGGCCTGCCCGGCCATCGACTTGGTCATGGCCGTCATCGACGCCGTCATCAGCACACCCATCGGGACGGCCAGCAGCGCCTTGGCAGCCTCCGTGCGGGGCGCGGCGGGGGCGGGCGTGGCGGCGGCGGCGATGGCGAGCTGCATGCGGGGTCCTCGGGAGCGGCGTGGTCGCGGCGAGCCTACTGAGCCCAGCGGCCACGACCGTTCATCTCGAGCGCCCGTCGTGCCGATACGCGAGCAATGGCGCGCAACGACTCATCCTCGCGTACGAGCGGGTGGGGGCGACGCCTCGCCGTGCTCGCGGTGGGGGCGGCGTTCGTGGGCGCCTCGATCGGCAGCTCCAGCGCCCCCGCGGCGACCAGCAGCGTGGTCGTGTCGGCCGACATCCCGAGCGCGATCTCGCTCACCAACAACTGCGACGGTGCCCCGGCCACGAAGTTCGGCACGGTGCTGCCGGGCGCGGCCGCCACGACGGCCACGGGCGCTGGACGGTGCAACGTCACGTGGACCTCCTCCAACGACTCCTCGATGCTGCGGATCGCGCAGCGCGACGGCACGGGCACCGCGATGTCGAAGCCGACCACGCTCGGAGGCTCCGTCGGCTGGGGCATGTTCCGCGCGGTCGACACCGCCGACGGCACCAACCTGCTGGGCGTGGGCAGCGGCGGCACGTTCTCGCGGTCGAGCAACGGCGGGGCGGCCTGGACGACCGTCGGCGGGATCGGCGGCAACGGCTCGGAGATCTCCGACCTCGAGCAGGTGCCGGGCACTCCGGCCACGGCGTGGATCGTCGGGTACGGGATGCGGGTGCAGCAGGTCACGGGTTCGTTCACCGCCCCGGTCGCGACCGACCGGACCGGCAACCTGCTCGCCCAGGGGTGGCCGGCGTCCGAGACACCCTTGGCGGTCGCGGTGGTCGACGCCTCCAACGTGTTCATCGGCGGCTCGGGCGGTTGGTTCGCCCGGACGGCGAACGGAGGCACGAACTGGACCGTCTACCAGCAGCCGTCGGTCAACGCGGTGGTGTCGCTCACGATCTCGCCGACCGGGCACGTGTGGGCGACGACCGCCGGCAACCCGATCGGCAACGTCTGGCGCACGCCCGTGGGTTCCGGCGCGACGGCCGGGTCGTGGACGCGGTACCCCGTGGCGGCAGGCGGCTCGATCACCGGCGCAGCCGTGCCGGACGCCACGCACGGGTACGCCGTCGGATCGAGCGGCGTGGCCTTCTCGTGGGACGGTGCGAGCTGGACGCCGCGGATCAACCAGTCGGTGGAGCCGCACGACCTCCAGGGCGTGGCGTCGTCGCCGTCGACACCCGGCTCGGCGGTGGCCGTCGGCATCGACGGCATCGTCCTGCAGACGATCGACAGCGGCGTGTCGTGGACGCGGCGGGCATCGAAGGTGGGCGACGCGTTCTACGACGTGGCCGACTCGGCGGCGGGATACGTCGCCGTCGGCGCCGCGCGCACGACCACGTCGTCACCCGACGGCGTCACCTGGACGTACCAGTACGACGAGGCGGTGTCGCGCACGCGGTTCGGCACGGCGGCGCAGCCGGTCGACGGGCGCATCGCGCTCCAGGTGGGCAGCCGCGGCTCGATCTGGCGTTCCACCGACACGGGGGCGACCTGGACGCTCGTCCCGAGCGGCACGAACGAGCCGCTGTTCGACGTGGCGTTCGCCAGCCAGACACTCGCGTGGGCGGTCGGCGAGACCGGCACCATCCTCAAGAGCACCGATGCCGGCGCGACGTGGTCGGCGGTGCCGTCGGGCACGACGCAGCGCCTGCGCGGCGTGTCGGCCGGGGCGCCGGACCAGGTCGTCGCGGTCGGCGACGCCGGCACCGTGGTGCGCAGCGGCAACGGCGGCACCAGCTGGTCGGTCGCGACGGTGCTGGGCGGCGAGCAGCTGAACGACGTGTCGATGGGGTCGCGTCTCGTCGGCGTGGTCGTTGGCGTCGACGCGATCCGCCGCACGGTCGACGGGGGGGTGACGTGGATCGCCCCGACGAGCGTCCCCGCCGCCTCGTGGCACGGCAGCGTGAGCATGGTGAGCGACCAGGTGGGCTTCACCGGCGACGACTGGGCCAGCGTGTGGCGCACCACCGATGGCGGCGCGACCTGGACCGACGTGTACGTCGCGAACGGGTTCATCACGGCGGTCAGTGCGGCGACCACCACCGTCGTCTACACCTTCGTCGACCAGACCCTGTATCGATCGGTGGATGCCGGGCTCACGTGGGCGTCGGCCGCGTCGGTGCCGGAGTGGCCATCCTCGATGGCGGCGGAGGATGCGACGACCGTGGTGATCGGCGGCGAGTTCGGCGGCTTCCACTCGATGACGGCGTCCTCGGCGCTGGCCGACCGCATCCCCGACTACGGCGCGGCGCCCAACGCATGGGCTCCGTCGGCCGAGGCGATGTTCGGCGTGTGCGTGCAGTCCGTCGGCGCGCAGACGAGCGTCGCGGCGCCGTGGGCCGCCGATGGCGGTACCTGCACCGCGGTCGACACCGACCCGTGGCGCGCCATCCCCACCGCGGCCACCAAGGTCGCCTTCGTACCGGTCGCGGGCAACTCCGGCAGCGTCGACCTGGTCTGGGGCGTGCGCTTCGCCGCCACCCAGGCCCCCGGGTCGTACTCGGCCGGCGTGGTGTTCGAGGCCCTCGCCCCCGATGCCTAGG
>JAOPYS010000374.1 GCA_025964465.1 Thermoleophilia bacterium | reverse complement strand
GGGCGGAAGTCGACGAACGCAGATGGAGTGCCCGTCTCCATCGCATCTCGTCGGTCTGATGTCGACGATCGCGGATGGAGGCGCGGCGGGCGCAGGCGGTCACGCGGTCGGGCGTCGCGGGCCGGCGGGCTGCGTGCGGCTCGGTCGGCTCGCCCGCCCGCGAGAGAGTCGAGGGATGCAGACCTCCGCCCTCGCCGCCCCCGTCGTCGTCCCGCCCCGCAACGCGGCGGCGACGGTCGACGTGCGCCCGCTCGATCCCGTGTCCCACGGCACGCTCCACCTGGACCAGCCCGATTCGACTGGGCGCTCGTTCGTGAGCGCAGCGTCGGGGCTCGTCGCCTCCGGGTCGGGATCGGCCTGGGCCGTGAGCGACGAGTACGGCGAGCTGGCGCGGTTCGGGAGCGTCGAGGCGCCCGGCCACCTGCACGCGGGCCTCGAGCACCACAAGAACAAGCCCGACCTCGAGGCCGTGCTCGTTGCGCCGGCGTCGCTCGTCGGCGGCCGCCACGCTGCGCTGGTCGGCTTCGGCTCGGGCTCGTCGGCGACCCGCGAGCGCGGCGTCGTCACGCCGATCGGCGCGATGGGCAAGCCCGTCGGCCCGGCCCGCCCCTTCGACCTGCACGAGCTCTACGCGGCGCTCGACGCCAAGCTGCCGCTGCAGCCCAACATCGAGGGCGCGACGCTGCGCGACTCCAAGGACGGCGCCGAGCTGCTGCTGTTCCACCGCGGCAAGGAGCAAGGCGACCTCAACACGGTCTTCGTGCTCGATGCGGCCGCAGCGCTCGGCGCGGCAGCCGCCGGCACGCCCATTCCTGCGAGCGCGCTGCGCGCCCAGCACGACGTCGACCTCGGTTCGCTGGGCGGCGAGCGGCTCGGGTTCGCCGACGCACGCACGCTTCCGGACGGACGCATCGCCTTCCTCGCCAGCTCGGAAGGTGAGGACGCCACCGGCGACGGCGCCATCCACGGCTCGGTCGTCGGCATGCTCGACGCCAACTTCGCGGTGACCGCCCTGCGCCCCCTCACCGGCCCGGCCCGCAAGGCCGAGGGCATCGAACGCACGCGCGCCCTCGACGGCACGTCGCCCAACTCGAACTTCACCCTCGTCACCGACCCGGACGACCCCGACAAGCCGACCGAGCTGCTCACCGTCGACCTCGGTTAGATCCCAGAACCAAGTCGATTTCAGTAGGATCCGTAGCTTCCCAACGGAGGCTACCGAAATGTCGCTCAGTCGTCTGATCCCCACGCTCGCCCTGCTCGGCGCGCTGTTCGCGCCCACCGCGGGGGCTGCGCCCACCACCTACGCGCGCCCAGCCGACGGCGTTCGGGCAGAGGCGACCGCGTTCTCCGCGTCACCCCATCTCGTGGTTTCGTTGACGGATCCGACCAACCTCACGGTCTCGGTGGACAACGGCGACACGTGGGTGCTGACCACCGATGACCCCATCACGGTGCCGCTCGGGATCGAGTGCACGCACCTCACCGCGCCGACCAGGGTCGAGTGCCTCGAGAACGTGCCCATCGTCGCGGCAGGTATCGAGATCTGGGCCGGTCCCGGCATTGACACCGTGACGGGTGCGCCGAGCTTGTCCGCGCCTATGTTCGTCTTCCCTGGAGCCGGAAGCAACGCCATCTCGACCGGCTCGGGCGACGACGTGCTCGACGGGTTCAACAACGCGCCCGCGGCAGGCACCGTCAACGACTTCCGCGGCGGGCGGGGCGGGGACACCTTCATCGGGGGCCCTGGCCAGGACAGCGTGTACTACGACGAGGACTTCGGCGTTGCCAACCCGGCGACCCGCACCGCCGCCAGCCCCGTCCACGTCACCCTCGACTGCATCGCGAACGATGGCAACTCCACGTTCGACGACGGCCCGAACGAGAACGCGGGCTGCTCGTCCGTGGGCATCGACACCGTCGTCGGCTCCCTCGGTCCCGACACCATCGTGGGCGATTCGGGTCCCAACTTCCTTGCGGGAGGTTCGAACTCCGACGCCTCTGACAACGACATCCTGGACGGAGGAGCCGGCAACGACACGCTGCACGGCGGCCCGGGCGACGACCTGATCACGGGCGGGACCGGCGCCGATACCGTCGTGGCGGGCGACGGCGGTGACACGCTCAAGCTTCGCGACGGAGGGGATGAACTGTCGATCTCGTGCGGCGCCGGGGAGGACGCGACCGAACTCGATGCGGTCGCCGTCGACCTCGACGACAAGATCAACGCCGACTGCGAGCCGCAGTTCCGAAGCCGGACCGCGGGTGGCGATGGTGGCTTCACCGTCGGCGGCGGCAGCACGGGCACCGGCGGAACCGGGGGCTCCGGGACGCCCACGCCAACGGCCCCGACCCCATCCCCGTTCCCGACGATCGGCGCGATCCCCGGGACGCTGGCGCCGTTCTTCGCTCCAGGGACCAAGCTGGCCCTGACCAAGGTCGCCCGGATGCCCGACTACGTCGGCAGGCGCGCGACCGTCGACCAGGTGCAGCTCGAGCTCGGACTGACCCGTGACCTCAACGTCCAGTACAAGCTCAAGCCCGCGCCGCTCAGCTCGCTGCCGAAGGCGAGCCGAGCATCCGCCAAGCCGTACCAGGTGTTCGCGACCGTGCCGGCGAAGGGCGCGAAGTTGACATCCGGCTTCCCCAAGCCCGCGCAGGTGGTGGAGCTGTCGTACTACGACCCGAAGGTGCCGAAGGATGCCAACTGCCCCTACGCCGGCGGCAAGGTCAAGGTTGGCTCGGGAACGCTGGACATGTGGGCAGTCATCCGCGGGATGGGCGTGTTCGAGGGCGCCGATGCGCTCGACGACCTGGGATGCAACTACGAGATCACCGGGCTCGACTACACCCGCAAGGTCGAGGAGGCTGGCATCTACAAGTTCTCGGCCGTCACGGTGAAGGGCAAGAAGCTCCTGCGCGTGCGCATCGGTGTGCCGAAGCAGCCGGATTTCCGCGCGACCTTCAACGAGCCGATCCATCCCGGGTTCGAGAGCGAGCTCGGGCTCGCGGACGACGGGTCGGTCGTCGCCGCGAGCCAGTCCCACAACACCGGTGTCACTGTCATCGAGCGGGCGACGGCACGGATCGTTCAGAACCTCCCGGTGAAGCTGCTCGCCCCGAACGGCGACGTCATCGCCGCCGGCGTGACGAACTCCAACGGCTTCGTCCACCTGCAGTACTCCTTCCCGCAGTCCGCCGGGCAGCTGCGCCTCGTGATGGAGCTCGTCGAGCCACGCACCGGCGAAGTGCTGATGAGCGCCGTGCAGTCGTTGCAAGTCGTCAGCCGCCCCGAGGGGTGGACCGACATGAACGGCAACGTCATGGTGCGCGACACGGGCACCAAGCTCGTGCGGTACAAGCGCAGCGGCGCGGTCAAGGGGCGGGCGAAGTCAGGTCGAGCAGCACGCTCGCTCGGCGCGACCGCGAACGCCGACCTCTACGAATCCCTCCGTCAGTCGCTGATCGAGGCGTACACCTTCGTGTTCAACCGGATCGGTCAGCCGGGCGCACAGATCGCGCCGATCTTCGCGGACACCATCGTGCGGGCCATCGCGCAGGCCACGAACGAGCAGGTCGCCCGGCAGACCGGGCTGAGCGTCGGGTTCATGGGCAACAGTCAGGGCGTGCTGACGACGAACGGCCAGCTCGCGCAGGGCGTCGCCAGCTCCGAGCTGTCGATCGCCAACTCCGCCGGCGGCCTGCAGAGCGTGGCAGGTGGCGGCATCATCTCCGGAGGCGCCGGAAACATCATCTCGGGGGGCGCTGGCAACATCATCTCGGGTGGCGCCGGCAACATCATCAGTGGGGGCGCCGGCAACATCATCAGCGGTGGTGCCGGCAACATCATCTCGGGCGGTGGCGGCAACATCATCTCCGGTGGCGGCGGCAACATCATCTCGGGCGGGGCAGGCAACCTCGTCTCCGGCGGGGCGGGCAACATCATCTCCGGGGGCGCCGGAAACTTCCGGAGCGTGCAGAAGCTGATCCGCCCAGTGATCGTGGCTGCCATGGCATTCCAGTCGACCAAGCTCACTGCTGACGTGCGGAGCTACAAGGTGCGCGAGATCGACGACACGACCGTCATCGTCAACCTCGACGGGTCGCTGCCGCCGGGGACCCTGGTGGCCAGGGGCACGGGCGCGACGCCGATCGTCTTCCCGGGCAAGCTGAGGTAGCAGCTCGTCAGCGTTCCGCGGGGCGCGTGCCGAACTTCGCGTCGCCGAGGTGCTCGGACGGGATGAAGGTCGGAGCGGCGGCAGGCGACGCGAGCGCCGCGGCTGCGGCGGGTGCGGGGTGGCGGCCGTCGACGGTGGCGACGAGCGCGTCGAGCGCAGGCAGCAGGCGCGTGAGCGTCTCGGCGAACTGCGTCGCGTCCTGGTGGGCGACGGCACCGGTTTCGATGGTGAGGGAGGCGGCGCCGAGGCGCTCGTGCGCCCAGTCCTTGATCGTGCCGCCGACCTCCGTCGCCCAGTGCTCGCCACTGGTGCTCGTGCCGTAGCCCGTGGCGCGTGAGACGAGGTCCGCGGCCGCGCGCGCCGCGTCGGTCCCGTCGGGGGCGAGCACGACGCCGCCCTGTGAGTGGATGTCGTAGACACCGGCCGGGCGCCACGTCGAACCGAGCAGCTCGACGCCGCGCACCTCGGGCTCGCTGGCGGGCGCCGGGCCGCGGTAGTTGTCGCTGCCGGGCGTCGCCGAGCCGGCCCCCCACGCGCCCTCGAAGTTGCGGTTGAGGTCGACGCCGCCGCCCGGCCGCAGGTTGGTGCGCTGCCACGTCTCCTTGCCGTCGCCCACCGTCAGGCCGTGGACGACCACGTCGTGCGCGTCGGGGTTCACCAAGGGCACGAGCAGCACCGTGCGCGCGTCGAGCAGCGCTTGCCGTGCGGGATCGCCTCCGGCGGCCGCCGTGAGCGTGCGCTGCGCCCACGCCATGAGCGCCGCGGGGTTGGCGATCTCGCGCCCGTGCACGCCGGCGGTGAGCAGCACGCGCGGCACGGACGGGTCGTCCGCGTGGGTGCCGAGCACGAGCGCGGTGACCGGGCGCCCCTGGACGGACGTGGCGACGTCAACGGTGCGCGCCAGCCCGGGGTGTTCGGCGGCGAGCCGGTGCATGCCGGCGTCGATGGTCGCAGCGTCGTCGAGGTACGCCGGGCGCTGCGGCTGGTCGATGCGGTACGGCGTACCGGCGGATGTGGGTGCGGAGACCTGCACGCCGACACCTCGCCGCGCGAGGCCCCGCCCGCCCGGTGCTCAGCGCGCCGTGGCCGGCACCGCCCGTCCCGTGCGCCGACTCCGCCCCGACGGACGGCAATCGATCAGAACTTGTCTGGCCCTGGTTGTTCGATGGCGTGGGAGCGTCGCTTCCGCCGAAGATCGTCGCGCCCCGTTCGATGAGGCCGCCGAGCACGACGAACCGCCGTGCCCATGAAGCGGATCCCGGGCAGCCTCGACTCGACGCGATCACGGCGCTCGACCGCGCTGGCCCTCGCGGCGTCAGTTCCTGTTCGCGAGTGCAGCGACGCCGGCACTCGCCGCGACGAACCCGGCGAACCCGAGCGCGATGCCGACTCCCTGGGCCGCCCGGAACGTCGGCGATTTGCCCGCGCCACTCCAGGCCAAGGCGCCCCCCAGGAACGTGCCGATCAACCCGCCGACGAACGCGCCGCCGACGACCTCCCGCCCCACGTCCACCTGCTGTGCGCGGACACGGCGGCGAGTCGCGTCCTGACGCGTGACCTCTTCGTCGATCGCCTCGGAGCGCTGCGCCGACGTGGCCGAACCGCCCGGTACCGTCGCGGTGGATCCGCTGGACATCCTCGCTGTGCTGGTCACATGGTCCCCCGATTCGTGCCGTCTGTACATCGCCGGGCGGAACGGCCCTGTCTCACGCCAGGCGACGCAGCATGCGCGTCGCGGCGATGCCGGGGATGAGTGCGATCAGCAGCAGCTGGCCGCCGCGGCGCAGCACCTCGTGCCACGGCGAGGAGTCGAACAGCACGGCGTTGAACAGCTCGCGGGATGGCGCGACCGGCAGGGCACCCTCGACCCAGGCGAGCGGGCCGTGCAGCCCGACGAGTGCGAGCGGCGCGAGCGGGAGCACGAGCAGGATGCCGACGAGCGTGGCCGTGCGCGCGTCACGCACGAGCACCGCGATGAAGGCGCCGATCGCCGAGCAGGCGATGCTCGACAGCACCACGGCGCCGAGCAGCAGCGGCAGGCGCGCCCACGCCTGCGGCGCCAGGACGGCGAACACGGCGAACAGGCACGAGCTGATGAGCACGGCGAGCAGCGCGCCGAAGATGAGCTTGCCGGCCACCACCTCCCAGCCCGCGGCGAGCCCGCGCAGCAGCCGCCCGAGCACCGCCTCGTCCTTCTCGCCGGCGAGCGACGCGCCGACCAGCACGACGCACACGAAGGCGATGAGCACGGCGAGCGCGAAGCCCATTGCCTGCGCGGTCAGCAGCGGGCTCTTGCCCTTCGTGCGCTGCACGTCGAGCCGCACGGGCGCGGCCGTCGCCTCGAGCGCGTTGTCGGCGAGGCTGATCGCCGAGCCCGCGTCGTGCGCGAACTCGATCGCGCGATCGATGCGGTCGAGCAGGTCGGGATCGGCGTGCGCCGCCTCGAGCTCGCCGCGCGCCTCCTTCAGGTCCTCCTGGATCGGCGCGAGCCCGTACAGGTCGAAGTCGTCGCCCGCCACCGACACCTCGCCGCCCGTGACGAGCTTGTCGAGGTAGCCGCGGTTGGCGTCGATGAGCGCGTCGCTGATGGAGAGGTTGATCTTGTAGACCACGCCGCGCATGCGCTGCGCCACCACCGACCCGAGCGGGTTGTCGCCGATCTCGAACTCGAGCTTCGCTCCCGACAGCTGCGTGCTGAGCTTCGCGACCGTGCCCTGCGGAACGATGATCACGCCCGCGACCTGCCCCTCCGACAGCGCGCGGTCGGCCTCCTTCCGGCTCAGGCGCACAACGTCGACACCGTTGTCCTCGGCCTGCTGCACGTAGTCGGCGATCGCGAACTCCTTGTCGCCGATCGCCACGGTGTCGCCCGTGAGGTCCTCGTTCACGAACGCCACCTTGGGCGGCCCCTGCTGCAGCAGCACGCCACCGACGATCGCCGCGACGATGAGCGGATAGAGCACGAGCAGCACGACGAGCCCACGCGTGCGCGCGAGCATCCGCACGTCCTTGCGCGCGAGCAGCAGCGGGGTCCAGCTCACGTCGTCACCCCGGCGTGGTCTTCCGCCCACAGGCGCAGCAGCCCCGCGGAGACCGGGTCGACGTCGGCGGACGCGTGCGCGTCGGCGCCGTCCACGTCGGCCAGGCCCGCGAGGGGGCCCGAGTAGCGCGCGCGCCCTCCGACCACCACCACGACGCGGTCGGCGATCGCCGCGTCCTCGAGCGAGTGGGTCGACATCAGCACGCCGCAGCCGGCGCCGGCGCGCTCGCGCAGCACGGCGAACATCGCCGTGCGGTGCACCAGGTCGACGCCGGTCGTCGGCTCGTCGAGCACGAGCAGGTCGGGGTCGCCGAGCAGGCCCACGGCGACGTTGAGGCGCTGGCGCAGGCCGCCCGACAGGTCGCTCGTGAGCGTGGCGTACCACGGCTCGAGGGTCGCCGCCTCCGCGGCCGTGCGGGCCACCTCGATCGGGTCGCCGGGCAGGTCGAGCAGTCGCGCGAACAGCTCGAGGTTCTCGCGCACCGTCAGCCGCTGCCACACCGCGCCGCCCTGCGGTACCCAGCCCACGTGCCGCCCGACGGGGCCGCGCACCGTCCCCGCGCGCGGGTCGAGCAGGCCCACGAGGACCTTCATGAGCGTCGTCTTGCCCGCACCGTTGGGGCCCAGCAGGGCGACTACCTCGCCCGCCTCGACGGAGATGTCCACGCCGCGCAGCACCTCGCGCCGGCCGTACCCCAGCTCGATGCCGTGCGCTTCCAGCACGGACGGTGCCGCAGTCACTCGTCCACCGTGGTGGTGGGCGGGGACGGCCTTCCACCACGTCGCGCACGCACGCGGGCCGCCCCGGAGCGCGCCCAGCCGACCAGCGTGCCGCGCCGCGCGGGCACCGAGCCGTCACTCGGTGCGGGGGCGCCCATCGACGCTGCCACCGCCGCCGCGTCGGCACGCGGCACCGTGCCGAACACCGCCGCGGCCTCGGGCGCGGGCCAGCTACCGAACGCCACGCGCTCGCGCAGGAACAGCACGATCTCCCGGCCCACCGCCAGCAGCGGGAGCGCGAGCAGGATGCCGCCGATGCCCATCACCTGCGCGCCCGCGACGATGCCGAAGATGACGAGCAGCGGATGCACGGCGATGGCCGCGCCCATCAGCTTGGGGATGACGACGTGCCCCTCGATCTGGTGCAGCAGCAGGAAGAACAACGCCACTGCGATGGCCGGGCCCAGCCCGTCGAAGATCGCCGTGAGGATCGGCGGGATCGAGCCGATCGCCGGCCCGATCGACGGGGCGAACTCGGTGACGGCGACGACCAGCCCGAACAGCACGGCGTAGTGCTCGCCCGCGTCCCACACTCCCGTCACGCCGAGCATCCACATGCCGGCTGCCGCGCTGAGGCCCATGACCAGCGAGGCGAGCGTCTGCCCGACCACGTAGCGGAACAGCGAGTGCTCGAGCCGCCCGAACAGCACCTCGACCCCGCTGCCGCGCGGCAGCAGCGATGCGATGAGGCGGCTGATGCGGGGCGCGTCGAGCAGCATGTACACGGTGATCACCATGATCAGCACGAGGTTGAACGCGGCGCGCGCCACCTCCGACACGAACGACCGACCGAAGTCGAGGGCGTTGCCGCTCAGCTCCGTCGACCGCGTCTCGAGCTGGTCGACGAAGCGGATGCCCTGGTCGCGCAGGTCGACCTTCCAGCCGTGGTCGTCGAAGAAGTCCTGGGTGTCGTCGATCCGGCTCACGGCGGCGTTGCCGATGTCGTCGGCGTTGCTGCGCACCTCGCCGGCCTGGTCCACGAGCAGGTTCACCGCGCTGATGGTGATGATCGCGGCGATCGAGACGAAGCCGCCGAACACGATCACCACGCTCAGCAGGCGCGGGATGCCGACCGTGACCAGCCGCCGAACCACGGGCGCGAGCAGCAGCGAAATCAGCCCGGCGATCAGGAAGACGACCACCGCGTGGCTCGCCGCGTGGACGAACAGGTAGCCGAACAGGAGCGCCACTGGCAGGCCCACGAGCTGCACCCACGGCGGCACCTGCAGGCGCTGGGGCTCCAGCGTCGCCTCGCCCACGACCGCCGGTGCGGGGGTGGGCGCGTCCACTGTTTCGGGGCCTTCGGTCACGCGGCGAGCCTATCGGGCGTGGCCGGGGTCGGCGGCCTGCGTGGCCCCGGGGCGGCCAGCCACCACCCGGGGTGCATCGCGCCCGAGCCGCGGGAGCGTACGATGGGCCGCGATGGTCGACCAGCGACACCCGCGCAACCTGCCGCGCTACCGGCCCGTGCGCACGCCCCTCATGTCGATGGGCCCCTCCCTCGAGGAGGAGCGCCGCCGACACCGCACGGCCCGCCTCGTGGCGACGGCCAGCGTCGTCGTGGTCGCGGCGATCGTCCTGCTCGTGTGGCTGGTCGGGCTGCTCGGGCGCGAGGTCGTGAGCGACGGTTCCGGGCGCAGCGCCGCCGCGGCCGACCGCACGCCGGGCGCGCAGGCCGTCGTCCAGGGCTCCGGATCGCCGGCCCCGCAGACGCTCGCGGAAGCCGTGGTCGACGAGGGCACGGCGGGGTTGCGGCTGCAGCTGCCGATCCGCCGCGAGGCCATCACCGGCATCGGGTACCTGCCGCGCGACGAGGCGGGCGTGATCGAGCTGCGCCCCACGGGCGAGCGCGCGAACAACTCGTGGCTGCGTCGCACGACGCAGCGGTTCCTGTCGACCGCTCCCGCCGGCAACCTGCGCTGGTACCGCCTCGAGGAGGGCACGCCGTCGATGGTCATCGTCGGCGCGCAGCCCGGGTCGGAGGTCTACGCGCCGATCGACGGCAAGGTGGTCGCGATCACCGACTACGAACTCTCCGGCGAGGTGCGCGGGTCGATCATCCAGCTGCAGCCGGTCGGCGACGCGCAGACCTCCGTGGTGCTGCGCAACCTCGACGCGGCGAGCGACCTGGACGTGGGCACCACCGTGAGCCGCCGGGTCACGCGGATCGGCACCGTGCACGACATGTCGGGCGTGCTCGAGGCGCCGCTCGCCACCTACACGCACGATTCCGGCTCCGGCGTCGACATGTACGTGCTGCGCGCCGACACCGCCAGCTCCGTCGCCGGCTGACCCGCCCCTTGCGCCGCCCCATTCGACCTCGGTCCTGAGCGGATTGGTCCAGTGCTCGCGGCGGGTAGCACCCCGTCGTGGAGATCGCCCTGCTCATCCTCGTCGTCGTGCTCGCGGCCCTCGCCCTGCTCGTGTGGGCGGTCGAGCTGCGCACGCCGCGCACGGTCCGCTGGCGCGACGTCGACCACGAGGGCGTGCCGGCGCGCGTGGCGGAGGGACTGGTCCTGCAGCACGACGATGGCGACACGGTGTGGGCCAGCCGCGGCTACTCCATCTACCGCAGCGAAGGAGGCGGGCCGTTCCGCCGGGTCGCGCGCGTCCGTCCGCCGTTCGGCGAGCCCTGGGGCGGCTACTCCCGCTCGCTGCGCCGGGCCTTCGGCTACCAGGAGCTGCTCGAGCTGGTGCCCCTCGACGACCCGGACCACCTCGTGGTCTTCTCCGGCGGGTTCATTCACCAGCTCGACCTGGGCGCCCGGGCGTCGCGTCGAACGCACGAGCTGCGCTACTTCGGTCGGGGGAAGGGGCGGGGCCTGATGGCCTTCGGCCTCACCCGCGACCTCGACGGTGCGCTCTACTTCGCAGAGTACGTCACCGAATCGGGCGATCGGCCCACCGGTGTGTGGCGAAGCGCTGACGACGGCGCGACCTGGCAGCTCGCGTACGAGTTCGAGCCGGGCACGATCCGCCACGTGCACGCCGTGCAGTGCGACCCGTTCGACGGCGCGCTGTGGATCGGCACCGGCGACCGAGACGAGCACTGCTTCGTGGGGCGCTCGACCGACGGCGCGCGGACGTTCGAGTGGGTGGGGCAGGGCAAGCAGATCCATCGCACCTGCTCGTTCGCGTTCTTCCCCGACACGGTGGCCTGGCCCATGGACGCCGACTTCGAGCAGAACCACGTCGTGCGCTGGCACCGCGGCGCTGCCGGACCGGGCGCAGTGACCGTCGACGGCGAACTGCCCGATGCCTCCTACTACGCGCAGGCGCTCGACGCCGACCGCTTCCTCGTCGGGGTGGCGCAGGGCGTGGCCGAGGCGTGGGTCGCCGGCCGCGACGGTTCGACGCGCCGCTGGCTCGGCTGGCCCGTGGTCGGCACCCCGCCCAAGCGCGGCCCGTCGCCCGGCCTGCGCCTCGCGCGCGGCCCGGGGTGCACGGACGCGGTGCACCTCAACCCGCTGCGCACCATCCCGCACGAGGCGGCGATTTTCCGCGTGCCGCGATCGGCGCTGCCCATCTCGTGAGCGAGCCGCCCGCTGACACTCCCGCCACCGACACGGCCGCACACCACGGTCGCGGCCTGGCTCGTGACGCAGCCACCAACCTCGCCGCGCGCCTGTTCGCCATGGCCTGCTCGAGCGTCACGGCGCTCGTCATCGCCAACGCCCTGACCAAGGGCCAGTACGGCGCCTACTCGGTCGTGCTCGGCATCAACGTCGTGCTCGTGATGGCGCTCGACCTCGGCATGACCTCCGCCCTCTCGCGCTACGTTGCGCAGGGCAAGGCGAACACCCGCCTCGTCGCCACCGTCGCCCTGGTCCGCTTCGCGGTGATGGGCGTCGCCGCGCTGGTCGTGCTGGCGTCGCCGTTCGCGCCGGGGATCGGCGACGGAAAGGTCGTCACGCTCCTGCCGATGCTCGCGGTGCTCATCGTCGGGCAGGGGCTGCTGACCTTCCACTTCGGGGCGCTGCCCTCGCTGCGTCGCATCCGCCTGCTGCTGTTCGTCACCGTGGCGCAGCCGGCGGGGGAGCTGGCGCTCGTGCTCCTGGTGCGCGCGCGCGAGGGTGGTGCCGGCGACATGCTGCTCGCCACCGCGGGCTCGGGGCTCGTCGTCTCGCTCCTCGCGTGGGTGCTGCTGCTCGCGCCCGGCCGCGCTGCCGCGCCCGAGGTGACCGACGCCGGCGCCGGCTCGCTGGCGACCCTGGCGATGGTGGCGAAGTACGGCCGCAGCATCTTCCTCGTCTCCCTGCTCATCGCCGTGTTCGGGCAGGTCGACCAGTTCGTCATCGGGGCCTTCCGCCCGCTCGCGGAGGTCGCCCCCTACGCGCTCGCGATCAAGGTGCAGGCGCTCGTCGCCGCGCCCGCCATCACCATCGCGGGCATCGTGGCGCCGCGCATCGCGGGGGCCGGGCCGGGCGCGCTCGGGCTCTACCGCCAGTGGCTCGGGTTCCTCGTGGTCTTCAACCTCGGCGCCGTGCTCACCATCGGCGTGCTCGCGCCGCAGACCTTCGGCGCGATCGGCGGGCAGTACCGCGGGGAGTGGCCGCTGCTGGTGGCGATGCTGCCGTTCACGTTGCTGTCGTCGGTGGCGCCGCTGCCGTCGATCACGCTCAACCAGACGGGCCACGCGTCGTCACGCCTCGCCATCGCTGCCGTCACGGTCGCGCTCGACGTCGGCATCGACCTCGCGCTCGTGCCCTGGCTCGGCGCGTACGGCGCGGCCATCGCCACCACGGTCGCGTTCGGCTACTACCTGCTGCGCCACCACGCCCTGCTCGATCGCGCGCTCGCCGTCGACGCAAGCCCCGGCACCGCCCACCTGAGCGGCGTGCTGGTCCGCGGCACGCTCGTCGCGGTCGCCGTCGCCGCGCTCGCTGGACTCGTGCGCCTCGGCCTCGAGGCCGCGCTCGACGACCCCTCCGACCTGCTCGTCCTGCTCGTCGCCGGTGGCCTCGCCGCCGCCGCCCACACCGGATGGTGCGCCCGCCTGCTGCGGCACCCGACGCCTGCTCGGTCGTGAACGACCGGAGCGCATCGCGCGCGGGTAGGGTGACGGCATGAGGATCCTGTTCGTCGGCGACGTGTTCGGTGAGTCCGGTCGGCGCTGCGTCGAGGCGCTCGTCCCGAAGCTGCGCGCCGACCGCGGGATCGACTTCGTCGTGGTCAACGGCGAGAACGCCGCACGCGGCCTGGGCATCTACGAGAAGCAGGCCAAGAGCCTGCTGTCGCCCGGCGTGGCCGACGCCATCACGCTCGGCAACCACTCCTTCCGCCAGAAGGAGATCTTCTCGCTGCTCGACGACATCAAGGTGCCGATCGTGCGGCCCGCCAACCTGCACAAGCGTTCGCCCGGGCGCGGCCTGTGCTTCGTGGAGGCGATCGACGCCGCCACGGGCACGACCGTCGAGGTCGCCGTGCTCAACCTCATGGGCTCGATCTCGCTCGACGTGGGGGAGAGCGCGTTCGAGATGGTCGACGCCATCGTGGACAAGGCGCTCGCCCGCACGCCGATCCTGCTCGTGGACATGCACGCGGAGGCGACGAGCGAGAAGGT
>JAOPYS010000366.1 GCA_025964465.1 Thermoleophilia bacterium | reverse complement strand
AGTCCGCCGTCGCACGCACGACCGCGTGGGCGGCCCGCGCCCGCACCGCGCACCTCGAGCACCGGCGCCGGGGCGACGGGCGCGACGGCTGGTCGCTCACGGGCCAGCCGCAGATGCAGTTCGGCATCGTGCAGGGCGGGGTGCACGCCGACCTGCGCGAGCGCAGCGCCCGCGAGCTGCTCGACATCGGCTTCGACGGCTACGCGATCGGCGGCCTGAGCGTGGGGGAGGACCCGTCGCTCACGCTGCCGGCGCTCGCGACCACGACCGCCCTGCTGCCCGAGGACCGCGCCCGCTACTTCATGGGCATCGGAGACCCCGTCGGCGTGCTCGACGTGATCGACCTGGGCGTCGACATGTTCGACTGCGTGCTGCCCACGCGCCTGGGTCGCACGGCGAGCGCGATGGTGCCCAACACCGAGCACCCCCGCGCCCGGCTCAACCTGCGCAACGCGTCGCACGTCGGCGTCACCGGCCCGATCCTGGCGGGGTGCCCGTGCCCGGCCTGTCGCGGCGGCTACGGCCGTGGTTACCTGCGCCACCTCTTCCAGCAGGAGGAGGTGCTGGCACTCCGCCTCGTCACCCTCCACAACCTGCACGTGATGACCGACCTCGTCCGTCGGGCGCGGGCGGCCATCACCGCCGGCAGCTGGGACCGTGGGTGGTACGAGGTCGAGCGCGCGCGCTGGACGCCCGTCGACTGACACCCGTCGCCGCGACTGACATGCCGCGATGCGCTAGTTGCGGATGTACTCGTTCCAGTTGTCGGCCGCCACCTGGAAGGCGGCGGGGTCGATCGGCCCGGCCCCGGCGGTCGGCGTCGAGGCGATCGTCTGCAGTGCCTGCGCGAGGCGCGCCCGGGAGGCGCCGCTCGCGTCCCACGAGCTCCACGTGTCGACGAGCGCGGCGCCGAGGTTGCCCGGCGCGTCGGCCGGCAGCACGATGGCGGAGTAGTAGAAGTACCAGAGCGTCGGCGCGAGCCCGCCTGCGTCGGACGAGCTGACCACGAAGAGCCCGCGGAAGGGGCGGCCGTTGATCGTCAGGGCGGCCCCGTAGATCCCGTTCTGCGTGGACGCGCCGAGGATGCCCTCCGTGCCCGGCACGAGCTGCACGGCGGTGGTCTGGACGTCCGCGCCGCTGATCAGCTTCACGTACTGCGGATAGATCGTCTGCAGCACCTCGGCCGGACCGACGAACGCGGGGGAGAAGGCGAGCTGCGGATAGCTGCCGTCCTGGACGCCGCCCACCTCGCCCAGTGCGATGTACCCCTGCGTGGGGTGGGCCCCCTCGATCGAGCCCTGGTTGCCGGACCACACCCATCCGTCGAGCACCGGCACGGTGGCGCTCGACCCGCCGTCCGGCGCGACGAACTTCCGCGTCGGGATGGTGGTGTTGAGCGGTACGGTCACGCCGCCCGTGCGGGCGTTGACCAGCCGGACCAGCTGGGCGACGTCGACAGCAGGGACCGTGGCAGGAGTCGCGGCGCGGGCGAGGCGCCGGCCCGCCGCGCGGGTGACGAGCACGACCTGCACGTTCGCGCCCGAGCGCGCGACGCGCACGTAGGTGCGGGCCGCGCCCTTCGCGACGGTGGCCGAGTACAGCGTGGGCTTCTGCACGACGGCGGAGCGCCTGCCCCCGAGCGCCCCGGCGAGCTGTGCACCGGTCGCGCCGGCGCCGAGGGCCGACGGGCCGAAGAAGAAGCGCGCGCGCTCGCCCCCGCCCACGAGGGTGTAGACGCCACCGCGGGCACTGAGCCGGTAGCCGCGCGGTGCCACGATGGTGAGGCCCGACTTCGGGTCGCGGAGGGTGACCTTCGCCGGCACGGCCGCGGCTGACGTGGCGGCGAGCGGGAGGAGCAGCGAGGAGGCCGCGAGCAGGAGGGCGCAGCACGTGAGCACGCGGACGGGGGTGGACTTCGTGGCGCGGCGCGACATGGCGGATCCGATCCTGTGGGACGACCGGCGTATCATCGCATGACGTTCGTGGCACGATGTGCACGTGACGACGACCCCCGCACCCGGCACCCACCCCACCGTCGTCTTCGATGGCGACTGCGCCTTCTGCCGGCGTCAGGAGCGCCTGGTCCGCCGGCTGGACTGGCTGCGCCGCTTCGACGCGGTCCCTTACGACGCCGCCGTGCAGGTCTGGCCCGAGGTGGGCCGCGGCACGCTCGGTGACGGGCTGCGCGTCCGCTTCCCCGACGGCTCCGTGACCGTCGGGATCGACGCCGTGCGTTCCATCGCCCTGCGGCTTCCGCTCACGCTGCTTCCGGGCCTGCTGCTGTGGGTGCCCGGGCTCCACGCCCTCGGCGGCGTCGGCTACCGATTCGTCGCGGCGCGCCGGAGCCGCCTCGGTGGCAGCGGCTCGAGCTGCGAGCTGCCCCGCGCCTGAGACGTGGGACCCGTCCAACCCGAAGGACTGGTACGGGCGGGTGCCCGGACCGGACCGCGGTGGACGCTGCGGGACGGGTGGACAAGGGACGGAGCGCGCGGATGCTGCCGCTGCTGGTGCTGTTGGGAACGATCGCGGGTGCTTGGTACCTGCTGATCGTGCGTCCCCAGAAGGACCAGCAGACCCGACACGGGAGGCTCGTCGAGCGGCTGCAGGTGGGCGACCACGTGCTGACGGTCGGCGGGATCTACGGACGGGTCGTGGCGGTCGAGGCGTCGAGCGTGGTGCTCGAGCTCGCCCCGGGCCTGACGTCGCGCATCGCGACCGACGGCATCGCCCGCATCGTGCACGGCGGCGAGGCGGCCCTGCCCACGAACGCGAACACGAACGACGGCCCGCCCCCCGCGGCGCCGAGCCACGACCAGGTGACGGAACCCCACATGCACCAGCAGCCCGATCCCAACCAGCAGCCCCAGCCGATGTACGCCGCGCCGCAGCTTGCTCCCCAGCCGCAGCCGCAGCCGCAGGCCGGATGGGCCGCAGCGCGCACGATGCAGATGCCGGTCGCGCAGCCGATGCCCGTCGCGGCCTACGCAGCCCCGCTGGCGTACGCCCAGCCGGCGCCGGTGGCACAGGCGCCCGCCGAGCTGCCCGCGCCGCCCCCGCCCGCGACCACGACCCTGCGGGCCCAGGTCCTCCCGGCGCTGCCGACGTTCGAGCCGCGACCGTGGGGTGACGTGGCGCCCGCCCCGCGCCAGCACGCTCCGGCGCAGTCGGCGATGCCGATCCTGCCCCCGCCGCCGCAGCTGAGCGCTCCGCAGGGCTACGCGGCGCCGGCCCCGCCGGTGCACGTCCCGTTCGCGGTCGCCCCGCAGCCAGCGCCGGCCCAGCCGCAGTACGCCCCCGCACCGGTCGGCGTGCAGTACGCGCAGCCGCAGTACGCGCAGCCGCAGTACGCGCAGCCACAGCACGCGCAGCCGCAGCACGCGCAGGCACCTGCGCCCGTGCAGTACGCCCAGGCGCCCGCCCCGCAGCAGTACGCGGCCGCACCTGCGCCCGTGCAGTACGCCCAGGCGCCCACCCCGCAGCAGTACGCAGCCGCTCCTGCGCCGGTGCAGTACGCGCAGGCCCCGGCTCCGCAGCAGTACGCGGCCGCACCCGCACCCGTGCAGTACGCGCCGGCCGAGGGTCACCCGGGCGCCCACGCCGCGGCTCCGGCAACCCCGGCCGAGGAAGCACGACGCACCTCGCGCGCCCCGAAGGGCATGGGCAGCTCCCTGCGGCTCGACGATCCCTCCATCCGCGACACGATGGACCGTGCTCGCTCCGAACGCGCCGGCCTCGCAGCCGAGTACCAGCGCCAGTCCACGCCACTCGTCGACACCGGTTCGCACGGCGCACCCGCGCACGAGGCGCAGCCGCAGCCGCAGTACGTGGGGCACGACCCCTCGGGCGTGCCGCTCTTCGCCACCCCCGGCGTGCCCGGCGTGCACCCGCTCGAGCAGTACCCGGCGCCGGCGTCGCTGCCCGCGGCCCACGCGGCGGGCATGCCACGCCCGGTCGTGACGGCCCCCAACGGCGTGCCGGACCCCGCGCTCCGCTCCAACGCCTTCCAGCGCTCGACGCCCTACGCGCCGGCACACTCGGACGCGGCGGGCCAGCCCATCCCGGCCGGCGTGGGCTGATCCCGAGCCGGTCGCGAGGCGACCGGCATGGCGTGCATCGACCCCGCCGGGTAGTCTCCCTGCATGAGGGAGACCACGTCCACGCGCGCACAGCGCCGAGCCCCCGATGGCGGCCGCACGCACCTTGTCGTCCTGGCCATCGTCATCGCGGTGCTCGGGCTCGCGTTCTGGGCGGGCTACGAGAAGGC
>JAOPYS010000253.1 GCA_025964465.1 Thermoleophilia bacterium | reverse complement strand
AAGCTGCTCGAGGGCGAGGCGGAGAAGCTGCTCGCGATGGAGGGCCGCCTGCACCAGCGCGTCGTCGGCCAGGACGAAGCCGTCACGGCGGTCAGCGACGCCATCCGCCGCTCGCGCGCGGGGCTGTCGGACGAGGCGCGCCCGATCGGCTCGTTCCTCTTCCTCGGGCCCTCGGGCGTGGGCAAGACGGAACTGGCGCGGTCGCTCGCGGAGTTCCTGTTCGACGACGACCAGGCGATGGTGCGCATCGACATGTCCGAGTACATGGAGAAGCACGCCGTGTCGCGCCTGATCGGGGCGCCGCCCGGCTACGTGGGCTACGAGGAGGGCGGCCAGCTCACGGAGGCCGTGCGCCGACGCCCCTACTGCGTGCTGCTGCTCGACGAGGTCGAGAAGGCGCACCCCGACGTGTTCGGCGTGCTGCTGCAGGTGCTCGACGACGGGCGGCTGACGGACGGCCAGGGGCGCACGGTCGACTTCCGCAACGCGGTGATCTGCATGACGAGCAACCTCGGGTCGGCGCACCTGTCACTCGGGGTGCTCGGCGACGACGAGCGCGAATCGGTGATGGCCGACGTGCGGGCGCACTTCCGCCCAGAGTTCCTCAACCGTCTCGACGAGACGATCATCTTCACGCCGCTCGGCATCGAGCAGCTGCGCGAGATCGTCGACATCCAGCTCGTGCGCGTGCACGAGCGGCTGGCAGAGCGGGGGATCTCGCTCGAGGTGGACGACGCGGCGCGCGATGCGATCGCGCGCGCGGGCTACGATCCGGTGTACGGCGCGCGGCCGCTCAAGCGCGCCATCCAGCGGCTGCTCGAGAACCAGCTCGCCACGCGCGTGCTGGCGGGCGAGTACTCGGTTGGCGACGCGGCGCAGGTCGGCGTGGACGAGGCGGGCGCGCTCGCGTTCGCGAAGCGCAGCGCGGTCACGCAGCCGGCGCCAGCACGGTGACGGCGATCGGCGCGACGTAGGCACCCGGCGACTGCGTCAGCGGCACGCGGGTGCCGAATCGCAGCGACGCCGTGCCGGTGATGGAGTTCGCCGGGGACTGGGCGACCTTGGTGCCGAGGGTCGTCGTGTCGGCGACGATCGGCCGCCACGGGTCCGCGTTGCCGTCGGCGCAGTCCGCGTCGACCGTGTCAGCCGTCCAGAACGTGCCGCCGGGGGCGGTCGCGCCGCCCCCCACGGCGCGGAGGCACGCCCCGAACATGCCGCCCGTCAGCCAGTCGTTGACGCCCGACTGGAAGTCGGGGATGGGCGTGCCGCGCAGCTTGATGACGCCGACGTCGTCGTAGCTGCCGTTGGCGACGCTGCCGGTGACGTAGAGCGATCCGTCGAGGCCGAGGGCGGCGTGCTCGGGGCGGTCGGCACCCGCCAGCACGGTGTACTCGACCTTGCCGTCGGTGTCGAAGGTCGGATCGAGCGACCCGTCCTGGCGCAGTCGCATCACCCCGAAGTTCGTGTTGCCGGCAGTCACCGTGCCGTACGTGTACACCGTCCTGCCGTCCGGCTGCACCAGGAGGTGGTCGGTGTCGGTCCGCATGCCGGGGATGGCAATGGTCGCCATGCCGTCGACGTCGAACGTCGTGTCCAGTCCACCGTCGCTCAGGCGCCACCGGGCGAACACGGCGTTGCCCGCGTCGTCCTCCATCTCACCGACGAGCGTCGTCTCGTCGAGGCTCGCGGCGATGGTGGCGGGGTCCTCCGTGTGGAAATTGGCGCCGACCACGAGCCGGGCGTATCCGTCCGTGCTGAACGAGGTGTCGGGGACGCCGGCGGCCGTGAGGACTCCGATGCCCAGGTCGAAGTTGCCGCCGGGACCGGATTCTGATCCGAACGCCACGCGGCCCCCTGACAGCGCGACCACCGACTCGGGGATCGTCAACGGATCGCCGGGAAGCTGCACGGGTGCGATCCCGTCGCCGGAGAACGTCGCGTCGGCGACCCCCGAACTGGTGAGCTTGACGACGCGCCCTGCGCCGACGTTCGTCTGGGCTGCGACGAGGATCGAGCCGTCCGACGCGACGGCCGGGAAGGAGTACGAGAAGTCGACTGCAGGGTCGTCGACCTCGGCGCGACCGTCCCCGGCGAAGGTCGTGTCGAGGGTGCCATCCGTGTTCATCCGGAACACGCCGAGGTCCATCGTGGCCGCGTTGACCGCGGCCGTGATGACGAGCTTGCCGTCCGGCTGCAGGGCGGCCCAGCTCGGACCGTTGGACGATCCGCGCGGGAAGGTGAGTCGCCCGTCACCATCGAAGGTCGTGTCGATGGCGCCGGTTGCGAGGAACCGGGCGACGGCGACGTCCGCGTCGCCGTTGGTGGAGCCCACGACCCACACCTTGCCGTCCGGCCGCGGCAGCACGCTCCCGACCTTCACGTTGCTGCCGAAGCTGGTCGTCGCCTTGCCCGTCCCGTTCCAGGCCGTGTCCAGCGGACCGTCGGAGGGGCGGGCCATCGTCGAGCCGCCGCCGTCGAGCTGCGAGAGCAGCACCATCGACGTGTCGTTGGTGGACCCGAACCCGAGGGTGCAGTCGGCCGAGGTGAGCGCCGTGGTGCCCGGCAGGACGGTGCCGAGGTTGCGGGCGGCGGCAGCGGAGCACCCGCCCGTCGACATCGATGTCGCGCTGGCGACGTCGAGCGTCACGGTCACGGTCGAGCTGGCACCCGGGGACGACGCGGCGAGCGAGGATGCGACGGCTGCCGCGAGGCAGGTCGCCGCGAGCACGCGGGCAGCGCAGCGGCGAATACAGGCAGGGGTGTTCGACTCGCGCGAGGGCATGCACGAGAGCATCGACCTCGCTCGCGTGCAGCTTGAGGCGAACCGTCCCTCAGACGAACGGTCCGCGCGGGTCCGTGTCGCCGGGGCCCGGACCGGGCTGTGGGGCGGGAGCCGGCGGAGCCTGGAGGGCAGCGCCGTACGGGTCGTGGTCGATCCCGGAGGACGCCCCCTCGACCTGGTGCCACGCCGATTCGACGACCGCGGCCCAGAGCAGCGTGCCGAGCAGGGTCATGACGAAGTTGCGACCGAACGCGGTCAGGAAGGCGGTCGGCAGGATGCCGCCCACGATGAGCGAGGCGATCACCACGGGGAGGCCGACGGCGAGCCCCACGACGATGAACGTGCCGAACGTGCCCCACCAGCTCCCGTCCACCGCCTCCGCGCTCCGCTCGAAGGCTGCGTCACCCGTGGCCTCCCCGGCCCCGGCGACCACCGTGGCGTAGGTCCACCGGACCCCGAGGTACACGAGCACGACGAACCCGGCGAACGTCAACAGGCCGCCGAGCACACCGTTGAACGCGCTGACCAGCTGGCCGAGCAGGAACAGGCCGAACAGCATCCCGATGCGCGGCATCAGCGACACGAACCCGGCGACGACGGCCGGCAGGATGGCGCCCGGGCCCGGGACGTCGGCCTCCTGCCCGTGTCGCTCGCGGTGCAGCACGCCGGAGAACACGACCGCGGCGCCGTACGACAGCACGAGCCCGATGGCGGAGCCGAGCACGGAGAGCAGCTGGATCGTCCGCAGGTCGCCGGCGGAGAAGTTGCTTCCCCCGCCCCCGAACGCCGACGCGAGCATGTCGCCCGCGTCCGGGACGAGCGCCAGCTGGAGCTGGGCGATCGCCGCACCCACCAGGCCCGAGGCGACGGCCACCACGGCAAGGGACGGGAACCACGACCCGAGGCGGTCCAGGCCACGCGAGTAGCCCTCCGAGATGGTGGTACCGATGTCGGGCGTAGCCATGGTGCTCCTCCGGTCAGGTCGACCGGATCAGGCTACCCGCGCGTCCGACCGCCCAGTCACGCGTACGACACGTGCACGTGGTCGAAGTGCTGGAGGCGGTTGTACTCGCCTCGGTTGGAGTTCTTGAGCTTGGCGATGCTGTCGGCCGTCTGGCTCGGCTCGATATAGGGGCGCCACTCCCAGTCACTCTTGGCGGAGGCGATGCGCCCGTCGGAGATGACGTAGGTCACGCCGAGGCGCCCGGCCTTGCCCTCCGCCCGCATGTGGTCGGCGAAGGCCTGCATCTGCGGGGTGGCTCCGTTGGATTCGGGAACGCCGATCTTGAGCGTGCCGACGTCGGTGGCGTTGCCGGTGTCGTGGTCGGAGTGGCCGTTGCCCTCGCGCTTGCCACTGACGAGCGGCAGGCCGAACTTGTGGGCCTCCTCCAGGCCGCGCTTGGCGACCGGGGTGAGGCCGTTGCCCTTGTCGAGGTCCTTCACGGAGGACGGGTCGACCGTACCGGCGGCGGCCGCGGGCTTCGGGTCCGCGGCGGGCTTGCGCGCCGCAGCGGTGGTCTTCGACATCTCGCTGGCACCGGCGGCCGCGTCGGCGACGGGGGCCGCATCGGGCGCCCCGGCGGCGCCCTGCATCGCCTGCGTGACGCCGTGGTCCATCGTGCAGCCGGGCATCCCGCACGCACCGACGCCGGTCGGGGCGCTCCCGCCGCCGCCGGTGGTGGACGGCGCCTGGCCCTGAGCCTGGACGGCGAGCGCTGCGGTGAGCGCCTGCAGCGCGGTGACGACCGCGGCGATGGCGGCGGCGAGCTGCGGCGTGGCGGCCAGGGCGGCCCCCTGCACGGCCTGCGGCGCCGGCGCGGTGGCG
>JAOPYS010000346.1 GCA_025964465.1 Thermoleophilia bacterium | reverse complement strand
GCCACCGCCGGCGAGCGCGTCGCTCCCCGGCCCGCCCTCGAGCGTGTCGGCGCCGACCCCGCCGGTCAGGCGGTCGTTGCCGCCGCCCCCGACGAGGTGCGTGCCCGTGCCGCCGGTCGCCATGGCGTCGTCCAGCGACGTGCCGACGATGAGCTCGACGTCGTCGCGGACGTTGTCGCCCTCGCCCGCCGTGCCGTCGTTGCCGGCGCCGTCCTGCGTCACGACGACGCCCGCGCCACGATCGGCGTAGGAGACGGTGTCGGCACCGGATCCGCCGGCGAGCACGTCGCCGGAGCCGCCGCCGTCGAGCGCGTCGTCGCCGTCCTCACCCGCGAGGTCGTCGAATCCCGAGTCGCCCCCGAGCACGTCCGGCCCGGCCCCGCCGCGCAGGCGGTCGTTGCCGGTGCTGCCGCGCAGCATGTCGGCGCCGTCTCCACCCTGCAGCAGGTCCTGGCCGTCGCCGCCGTCGAGCGTCGACCCGCCCGCACCGGCCACGAGCACGTCGTCGCCGGGCCCGCCCTCGGCGACGCTGGCCCCGGTGATCGTGTCGGGGAAGGCACTGCCGACCACGCGGTCGATGCCCGCTCCGGCAGCGAGGGTGATGCCGCTGCCCAGGCCGGAGCAGTCGATGGTCTCCGTGCCCCCGCCGCTGTCGGAGATCGAGTCGCCGAACATGTCGGGCGTGCACGCGATGACGTCGTTGCCGGCGTTGCCGTCGACGGTGTCGGTGCCGGGCCCGCCGTCGAGCACGTCGCCCGAGTCGACCTCGGTCTCGGCGCCCCCGGCCAGCACCGCGCTGAACGTGACCTCGTCGAGCACGTCGTTGCCGTCACCGCCGCGGATCGTGTCGCTGCCGCCGCCACCGCGCACGTGGGTGTCGTCGCCGGGGCCGCCGTCGACCACGTCGGGCCCGGCGCCGCCGTTGACGTTGTCGGATCCCTCCCCGCCGTCGACGCTGTCCGCGCCGCCCTGGCCGTTGGCGAGGTCGTTGCCCGGCCCGGCGAGGAGCGTGTCGGGCCCGGTCCCCCCGAGCACGGTGTCGGTGCCTGCTCCCGCGTCGAGGATCGTGCCTGCCGGGCCACCGCAGATCGTGTCGGCGCCCGAGGTGCCGACGATGCGCTCGGGCGCGTCGCGCCACACCTCCAGGTGCTGCTCGCCGCCGACGAGGACCCGGGCGCTCGTCGTCGCACCGACGCCGATGCCGCCGCACCATCCCGCCGCACCCGACGCCGCGCTGGCCTGCACGCCGGAGATCGCCGCGCCACCGGCCATCGACAGCGCGGCGTACTCCACCACGTCGTCGCCGCCGGCGAAGGTCAGGTCGTCGCTCGCCGCGGTGCCGCTCGCCCCCGGGCGCAGCACGTCCGCCCCGGGGCCGCCCACGAGCGCGTCGGCGTCGTCGCCGCCCTCGAGGATGCACCCGGACGCGGGCGCCGAGATCGCGTCGACGCCGAGGCCGCCGGCGACCCGACACCCCGCCACGGCCGCGCCCTGCATCGTGTCGTTGCCGTCGGAGCCGATCAGCAGCTCGACGTCGGCGCCCAGGTCGTCGACGTCACTCGCCGCCGGGTTGCCGTCGTTCGCCGCGCCGTCGGGCGTCGCGGAGATCCCCGGCCCCGAGATCGATGCCCAGCTGACCAGGTCGGTCCCGGGGCCGCCGGAGAACTCCTCGGAGTTGGTCGAGGCGCGGAAGGTGTCGTCCCCGGCACCACCCTCCATCCGGGCTGGGTAGAACGTGGCTCCTGCGTCGAACGTGTCGTCGCCGGCCGTGCCAACGAACCACTCGGCCCCGTGCCGGATGTCGTCGTGCTCGCCGAACGACCCCGAGCCGTTGCTGACGCCCGGCCGCACGACCACCGGGTTGGAGGCATCGCGCGCCGCGTAGCTGATCCGGTCGAGGCTGCCGTCGCCGAGCTCGATGACGTCGCTGTCGGTGGCCGCCGCCGCCGCGCCCAGCGCCGACTGCTCCACCGAGTCGCTGCCGCCCTCGCCGATGATGTGGTCCGCCCCGAGCCCGTCACGGATCGTGTCGTTGCACGGGTCCGTCCCGGTCGGGTTCTCGGTCGCATCGAAGCACGTCGTGCCGTTGTCGCCCTTGTCGCCGTAGAAGGTCTCGTCGCCCGGCCCGCCCACGAGCGTGTCGTGCCCCAGTCCTCCGAACAGCACCACCGTGTACCCCGGGTGCGGCGCACCGGTGAAGGTCAGCGAATCGTCGCCGGTGTACCCGCCCATGACGATCGTGTGGTCGCCGAGCGAACCCACGCCGCAGACCACGTCGTCGCCGACGGGGTTGCAGACCGAATCGGCCGGCCCGAGGATGTCCTGGGCGGCGCTGGGCGAGGAGATCCGCACCTGGTCGTCGCCCGTGCCCTGACCGTTCGGGAGGAACGTCGCGACGGCGACATCGTCGTTGGGGGCGTGCCCGGTCACGATCAGCACGTCGCTGCCCGCGACCCCGGCCCAGGGCCCGTGCGTCACGTCGATCACCGCGCCGGCCGTGGCGGGGACGACCGCGAGCAGGCCCAGCACGAGCACGATGCTCGCCATTCCTCGCCGCAGGTGCCCCGTCGCCCTCATCCCGAGGGGTATCGGCCTGCGCAGGGCCGGGGCTGAAGCGACATCGCCGACCGTCCCGCCACCTGACGGGATGCGGTGGGCCGCATCGGTCAGAACAGCTGGTTCTCGCCGCCGAAGATGCTGGAGACGCTCTCGTCGCAGAAGACGTTGCGGATCGTGTCGGCCAGCACCCCGGCCACGCTCAGCACGCGGATGTTGTCGGGGCGATCGACGACCGACACGGGGATCGTGTCGGTGACGACGACCTCGGTCATGACGCTGTCGCGGATGCGCTCGATCGCCGGGCCGCTGAACACGGCGTGCGTGGCACAGGCGTACACCGCCGTCGCGCCGTGGTCGAGCAGCGCCTGCGCACCCGCGCACAGCGTGCCGGCGGTGTCGATCATGTCGTCGATCATGATGCAGACCTTGCCGCGCACGTCGCCGATCACGCTCGTGACCTCGGCGATGTTGTGCTGCGGGCGCTCCTTCGTGAGGATCGCCAGCGACGTGTCGAGCTTGTCGGCGAACTTCTTGGCCCGCTTGGCGCCGCCGGCATCGGGCGACACGACGACGCTGCCCTCGCCCGCCAGGCCCTTGTCGCGGAAGTACTGCGCCATGATCGGCACGGCCGTCATGTGGTCGACTGGCACGCTGAAGAATCCCTGCAGCTGGCCCGTGTGCAGGTCCATCGACAGCACGCGGTCCACGCCCGCGGCCTGCAGCAGGTTCGCCACGAGGCGGGCGGTGATGGGCTCGCGGCCCGAGACCTTCTTGTCCTGGCGCGAGTAGGCGTACCAGGGCATGACCGCGGTGATGCGGTGGACGCTCGCGAGCTTGGCGGCGTCGATCATGATCAGCAGCTCCATGAGCTGGTCGTTGATCGTGTCGATGCCGTTGGGGCTCTGGACGAGGAACACGTCCGCCCCACGCACGCTCTCGTCGAACTTCACGTACGTCTCGCCGTTGGCGAACTTCTTGATGATCGCGTCGCCCAGACGGATGCCCAGGCGCTGGGCGATGCCCTTCGCGAGGTCCTCGTTGGAGGTGCCCGAGAACACCATCAGGCGTTTCTCGGACGATCGGGCGAGGGCCGACTCGCCCCACACGCGTGCCGACGGGCGCGTCACGTCGCGTTCACCGATGGCCTGCGCGAAGGCGCCGACGCCGTCGAGCAGCGTCTCGGGGGGTGCGGTCATCGGAGCTGGCCTCCCTGGGCATCGCCAGAAGTTCACATCTCGGGCTCACTGCGCTCCTAGTGTGACACACGGGGTCGTCGCCGCGCGGCGTGCCGGTCGGGTGCGTCATGCCTTGGCGCCGCCCACGACGCGCTCCGCGTAGCCGTCGATGTTGGTCTGTCGGGCCCGCGCGAGCGCCAGCGCGCCCGCCGGCACGTCGTCGACGACGACCGACCCGGCGCCCGTCCACGCGCCGTCCCCGAGCGTCACGGGCGCGACGAGCACGGTGTCCGAACCCGTGCGCACGTTGCGCCCGATCTCGGTGCGCTGCTTGCCGCGACCCAGCTCCGGGCGGTAGTTGGCGGTGATGTTGCCCGCGCCGATGTTCGTCCCCTCGCCGATCGACGCATCGCCGATGTAGGAGAGGTGCGGCACCTTCGCATTGACACCGACCGTGGTGTTCTTGATCTCGACGAAGGTGCCCGCCTTGGACCGCTCGCGCAGGTCGGCGCCGGGGCGCAGGTAGGCGAACGGCCCGACGGTCGCGTCCACGCCGATGCGGGCCTCGCGCGCCACGGAGCGCTCGATCGAGGCGCCGTGCTCGACGATCGTGTCGTGCAGGCCGGCGCCCGGGCCGATCTTCGTGCCCGTGGCGATGCGCGTGTCCCCGCGCAGGATGGTCTGCGGGAGGATGAGCGCGTCGGGCTCGATGGTGACGGTCGGCTCGATGAGCACGGTGTCGGGCATCGAGATGGTCACGCCGTTGAGCATGTGGCCACGCAGCACGCGGCGGCGCAGCACGTCCTCCACGTCGGCGAGGTCGGCGCGCGTGTTGATCCCCAGCAGCTCCTCCGGGCCGCCGGCCACCACGCTGAGCGTGCGACCGCCGTCGCCGCGTGCGATGGCGAGCAGGTCGGTGATGTAGAGCTCGCCCTTGGCGTTGTCGTCGGAGAGGCGCGGCACGCCGGCGCGGAGGGCATCGGCGTCGAAGCAGTAGACGCCCGCGTTGAGCTCGTCGACCGCGAGCTGCTCGGGGGTGGCGTCCACCGACTCCACGATCTCCTCGATCCGGTCATCGGGGCCGCGCACGATCCGGCCGTACGGCAGCGCGACGTCACCGCGGATCGCGAGCGCGGTGGCCACGCTCGCCCGCCCGACGTGCCCCTCGACCACGGCGCGCATCGTGTCGGTGCTGAACAGCGCGCCGTCGCCGTTGACCACCAGCACGTCGCCCGTGAAGTCCTCGAGTGCGGGGAGCGCGGCGGCGACCGCGTCGCCCGAGCCGCGCTGTTGCACCTGGCGCGCGGTCAGCGTGCCGGCGGGCAGGGAGGCCTCGACCTGGTCGGCGCCGTGCCCGGTGACGACCACGACGCGCTGCGCGTCGAGCGGCGCGACGGCGGCGAGCACCCAGCCCAGGACGGTGCGCCCGAGGATCGGGTGGAGCACCTTGGGCAGGTCGCCCTTCATGCGCGTGCCCTTGCCGGCGGCAAGGACGACGACGGCGAGCTGGCGATCAGTGGACATGGTGGGCACCCTTCGATCTGGTGACTGGGGCGGGAGGATTCGAACCTCCGAATGACGGGACCAAAACCCGTTGCCTTACCACTTGGCTACGCCCCATCGTGTTCGCGGGATCCTACCCTCCCCCACTATGAGCGGTAGATCCTCGCTGGAGAGGCGATTTTCGGGAACAGTGCGTCGGTCAGGGTGCCGTGGTCCGGGCGACCCGGACCCAGCAACCGGGCACGGCGGTGCGCGCGACCGCCTCGAAGGCGCGGCGTTCGTCCCCGGACCGGATCGGCACGGCGACGGTGGCGCCGCTGCCGCACACGAGCGGGGCGCCGCCGGCATCGGCCAGGGCGGTGCAGAGGCGGTCGAGCTCCGGGCACGCCGCCCGCGCCGGCCCGGCCAGGTCGTTGCGGCGCACCTTGGCTCGCGCCATGCGGACCGCCTCCACCACCGTCGCGGGGAGCGGCTCGCTGGCCGCCGGGTCGTGGCGGGCGTACACGTCCGCGGTCGACTGCAGCACGTTGGGGAAGGCCAGCAGCCACGCGCGCGGCGCCTGCGGCGTGATCGGCTCGAGCACTTCCCCGCGGCCCGTCGCGAACGCGGCGCTCCCGGGGCCGAGCAGGAAGAACGGCACGTCCGACCCGATCCCGGCCGCGATCTCGTGCAGCTCGGGCTCGCCCATCGGCAACCCGAGCAGCCCGTGCACGGCGCGCAGCGCGGCGGCCGCGTCGCTGGAGCCACCGCCGAGGCCGGCGCCGATCGGCACCTCCTTCTCGACCGTGACCCACACACGGGCCCCGATGTCGGCGCGCCGCAGCAGCTCCTCCACCGCGCGCGTGACGAGGGTGTCGCCGCCCGGCACGCCCGGCGCCTCCACGAGCACGTCGACGGCGTCGCTGTCCCACGCGTCGATGTCCACGTCGATGCGGTCGGCCAGGTCGAGCGTCTGCATGATCGACGCGACCTCGTGGAACCCGTCCTCGCGCCTCGCGCCCACCGCGAGCATGAGGTTGAGCTTCGCCGGCGCGAGCACCGTGGCACGCAGCGTGCCGAAGCGGTCGGTCGCTCCTGCCGAGCCCGGGCCGATCACCTGAGCTCCTCGAACACGCGCACGAAGCGCTCGGGTGACAGCTGTTCGGGGCGCGCGGCGGGCGGCAGGTCGACGGCGGCGAGCGCGGCCACGGTCGCCTCGCGCAGCGCCACGCCGCCCGTCTGGAGGTTGTTGGCGAGGGTCTTGCGGCGGTGCTGGAACGCGACCTTGAGGAAGGCGGAGTAGGCGGGGACGTGCTCGGCGGCGATCAGCTCGTCCTCCCCCGTGCGGCGGTCGAACGCGACGAGCATCGAGTCCACGTTGGGCGGCGGGGCGAACACCTGGCGCGACACCTTGTGCGTGGAGGTGCGCGTGCACGTGGTTCGCAGCAGGGCGCTCAGGGCGTTGTAGCCCTTCGATCCCTCGGGGGCGAAGAAGCGCTCGCCGACCTCCTTCTGCACCATCACGCAGTAGCGACGCAGGCCGGGCGCGTGCTGCAGCGCCTCGGCCACGATCGGCGCGGCCACGTGGTACGGCAGGTTCGAGACCATGCTCGTCGGCTCGGGGTCGAGCGTGGCGGGGTCGAGCTTGGTGGCGTCCGCCCAGTGCACGGTGACGTTGTCGAGGTCGGCGCGCATCGCGTCGATGGCCGGCTCGAGGCGGCGGTCCATCTCCACCCCGTGGACGTGGCGCACGCGGCGCGCGAGGAAGTCGGTGAGCACGCCCACGCCGATGCCCGGCTCGTAGCAGACGTCGTCGGGCGTGAGCGCGGCCATGCGCTCGATCACGCGCAGCACGTTGTCGTCGGTCAGGAAGTGCTGCCCGAGGTTGGTGTCGGGGGTCAGGCCGAAGCGGCGCAGCTGGTCGAGCGTGAGCTGTGCCATCGCGTCAGGCGGGCGTCGCGGGGGTCCAGCCGAACACGCGCGACGCGGTGGCCACGGTCGCGGCGCGCGCCTCGTCGAACGTGATGCCGCGGCTTTCGGCGAGCATCGCGAGGGTGTACTGGACGAAGGCCGGCTCGTTGCGCTTCCCGCGGTGGGGCTTCGGCGCGAGGTACGGCGCATCCGTCTCGACCATGAGCCGGTCGAGCGGGATGGCTGCGGCGGCGTCGCGCAGCGACTGCGCGCTCGGGTAGGTGAGGTTGCCCGCGAACGAGCAGACCCAGCGCTCATGCTCGAGGACGACGGCGAGGTGCTCGGGCGCGGCGAGCGCGTAGCAGTGCAGGATCACGTCGAGGTCGGCGGCGTACCGCTCGAGCGACGCGATCGTGTGCTCCTCCGCCGCGCGCGAGTGGATGACGAGGGGCAGTGACAGCTCGCGCGCGAGCTCGCACTGGGCCTCGAACGCAGGCATCTGCTGTTCGAGCGTGCCGCAGTCGTGGTGCTGGTCGAACCCGGTCTCGCCGATCGCCACGACGAGCGGGTCGCGGGCGAGGTCGGCGATCTCGCCGAAGCTCGACATGTCGAACTCGGCAGCGCTGAGCGGGTGCACGCCTGCCGCGATTCGCACGCAGTCGGTGTTCTCGCGCGCGATCTCGAGCGCCCGCCGGATCGAGTCGGCCCCGCACCCGATCGACACCATCCCCTGCACCCCGACCGCACGCGCACGGTCGACCCACTCCTGCGGTGCGTCGGCGTGGTCCAGGTGCGTGTGCGAATCGATCACGCAGGCATCGTATCCCACCCCCTTCCCCACTATGAGCGGTGGATCCACGCTGGGAACACGAATCTCGGGATCAGTGCGCGGCCCCCAGAAGGCGGCACACGTGATCGACAATCATCGGGAGGCGACGCCACACGTCGACGCCGCGGATCCGCTCGACCCGCCACCCCAAGGAGCGGTGCGCGGCATCATCTGTCGCGTCTCGCTCCGTGCTGCCTGGCTGGTCGTGCTCCCCTCCGTCGATCTCGACGATCAGCCGCGCGGACGGCCAGACCATGTCCGGCTCCAGGCGTGGAAGGCCCCCGGCACCACGCGTGTTGACGATCGGCTCTGGGACCACGCGACTTCGCAGCAGGCCATCCAGGCAGCGGTCCTCGGTCCGGCTCCTCGTGCCCGCGGAGCCGCCCAGGTACATGTCCCGCGCGGCGCGCGCGACGCCATTGCCCGGGGCCCGGTTCCACCCGTCGATGCGCACCCCGAACTCGACGATGTCGAGCTGGTCCATGCGAATCGCCTCGCGGATCGCGGCGCACACCTGGAACTTGGTGTGCGTGAGGCCGAGCTGGTGACACGTGCGCGATGCGTTGCAATACGGCATCCCATCGACCATCGTCATCTCCCCGTCGCCGAGGGCTGCCGTCTGGTGGAAGGTGAGGCCGCTGCCAGGCACCGGGTCATGCCGACGCGTCCCCACGACGTGGATCTCGTGCTCGCCGTCGCGCGTCCAGAACCCGAGCGCCCGAGCGGCCGTCACATGGGACCCTGCCGCCGGCGGACCGAGCGCCAGGATCCCCGCGTGAAGGATCTGCGACCTGGTCGGCTCGCTGTCACCGAGCATGCAGACCCGTGGCAGGACCCGCCGGATGCGTCGTTGCAGCCTGCGGCGCCGAAGCGCTTCGTTGCTGACCCCAGCGAGGTGTGCGTCCTCGATGAGGAACAGGTTGCCATGGCGTGCCGCGAGTTCGGCAAGCGTGGCGTCGATGTTGATCCGGCTCATCCGACAATGCTCGCGGCTCGAGTGTCACGAGTTGTGCGCGCATCGTGACGACTTCGTCACGACCGTGTCAGGCAACAGCCACTGTTCCCGAGAATCGTGTGCCCAGCGTGGAAATCCCGCTCATAGTGCGAGGGGGGGGTGCGGGGGGGGCGCGGCCGGGCGGATCAGGTGGCGGCGGGGCGCTCCAGGCGGGGGAAGAGCGGCTCGGGCTTGGTGACGGGTCGGCCGTTGGCGAGGCCCCAGTGCCAGTCGACGAGCTCCTCGACGGTGACGCCGAACGAGGCCGCGACCTTGGCGGCGGTCGACGGCATCACCGGGGTCAACGCGTGCGCGATGGCGCACAGGCCCTCGGCCAGCTCACCCAGCGTGGCGTCGAGCATGAGCGCCTGGGCCGGGTCCTTCGCCAGCTTCCACGGCGCGCGCTCCTCCACCAGCCGGTTGAGGTCGCGCACGAACACCCACACCGTCTCGAGTGCGCCCGACAGGTCGAGCGCGTGCATCTGGAGGCGCCACCGCTCGACCATCATGTTCGCGGCGGTCGCAGTCTCCACAGCCGACGGCACCTCGGGCACCCGCACGGCGCCGGTGTCGTCGGTGCGGTACTTCACGAGCATGGACGCGCTGCGGCTGACCAGGTTGCCGAGGTCGTTGGCGAGCTCGCCGTCGTAGCGCTGCTCGAACCCCTCGAGCGACACCGCGCCGTCCTGCCCGAACTGGACCTCGCGCAGCAGGTAGAAGCGCAGCGGGTCGGGGCCGTGCTCTTCGATGAGCGGGAAGGGATCGAGGGCGTTGCCCATCGACTTGCCCATCTTGTCGCCGCCCACCGTCAGGTATCCGTGGATGAAGATGAGCTTCGGCAGCTCGATGCCGGCCGACATGAGGAACGCGGGCCAGTAGACGGTGTGGAACTTGAGGATGTCCTTGGCGATCAGCTGCGCGGCCGGTGGCCAGAACTGGTCGGTCAGGTCCTCGCCCTCCTTCGCGAAGGTCAGTGCGGACGCGTAGTTGAAGAGCGCGTCCAGCCAGACGTAGAAGACCTGGCCCTCGTCCCACGGCACGTCGATGCCCCACGAGATCGACGAGCGGCTGATCGACAGGTCCTCGAGCTGCTCGATCAGCTGGATCGCCTCGTTGTACTTCGTGCGCGGCTGGATCCAGTCCGGATTCGCCGTGAAGTGCTCGAGCAGGCGCTCCTTGTACGCGGTGAGGCGGAAGAACCAGTTGGTCTCCTCCATGTGCTCCACCGGCTGCTTGTGGATCGGGCACAGGTGCCCCTCGAGCAGCTCGGTCTCGTTGAA